>VBKF01000137.1 GCA_005888095.1 Deltaproteobacteria bacterium
GAGGCCATGCGCCCGCAGCCGATCGAGGAGAGCCCCGAAGGCCTCGTCCAAGACCGCGACCTCGCCGTCGTACAACCCCTTCGTGAGGAAGATCGGACGGGATCACGCTCATGGCCGACAACCAGTTCCTCTGTTACCGGTGAGGAGCACGCTCACGGGATCGCCCCCTTTTCCTTGAGCGTCCCGATCGCCTCCCAGTCGTAGCCGAGCTCGAGCAGGATCTCCTCCGTGTGCTGCCCGAGCTCGGGCGCCACCGCGCGCGGCTGCGAACGCGCGGCCGAGAAGTCGGCCGGCGACGCCAGCATGCGCACGCTGCCCCCGTCCGGTCGCAGTACGTCGACCCACGCCCCGGCCGCCTCCGCCTGCGGGTCCTGCGGGTCGGCGACGATCTCCTCCGTCGTCTGCACGGGCGCCCACCACATGCCCTCCCGGTCGAAGACGGCGCCCCACTCGGCGAGCGGCCGGGTCGCGAAGATCGCATCGAGCAGCCCGACCAGCTCGGCGCAGTGCTCGCGTCGCGCCCGCATGCTCGCGAAGCGCGGGTCCGCGAGCCACTCGGGGCGCCCGACGGCGCGGACGAGATCCGGCCAGTGGCGGTCGCCCTGCAGGCCGAGGAGCCAGAACCAGCGGCCGTCGCCGGCCCGGTAGCAGCTGATCACCGGGTTCGGCATGGCGGTGCGGGTCATCGGCGTCGCGGGGATGCCGAGGCGGAGCGTCGTGCTCAGGTCCCAGCCGATGACGAACATGCCGATCCGGTAGAGCGACGTCGACACAACCTGCCCGCGACCCGTCCGCTCGCGCGCGAGCAGCGCGGCGGCGACGGCGCCGGCGCCCGTGATGCCGGCGACGTGGTCGCCCATCGCCCCGCGCTGGAAGGGTGGATCGGCGCCCGGCGGCGTCAGGGCCGCCGCAATCCCCGCGCGCGACCAGAAGGCGCCGACGTCGTAAGCCGGCCGGTCGCGCTCCGGCCCCTGGGTGCCGTAGCCGGTGATGCCGGCGTAGACGAGCCGCGGGTTGCGCTCGGTGAGGCTCTCGGGCTCGAGGCCGAGGCGCGCGAGCACGACGGGGCGCAGGTTGGTGACGAACACGTCGGCACGATCGACGAGGCGGAGCGCGATGTCGCGTCCCGCTTCCTTCGTGAAGTCGAGCGCGATGCTCCGCTTGCCGCGGTTGTCGAGCTCGAAGGGCGGATTGGCGGGCACCTCGAGGCCGGCGGCGCTGAGGAAGAGCCCGCGGAACGGGTCGCCGTCGGGCGGCTCGATCTTGACGACGTCGGCGCCCCAGTCGCCCAGGATGCCGGCGGCGGACGGGCCCGCCACCCAGAAGGCGAGCTCGACGACCCGGATGCCCTCCATGGGGCCTGCCATGAGCGCTCTCCTCAGGCGAAGGCGGCGGCGCGCAGCGCCTCGACCTCGGCCACCTGCTTCGGCGCGGCCGCGGAGAGGACCTCGGCGCCCGTCTCGGTGACGAGGACGTCGTCCTCGATGCGGATGCCGATGCCGCGGAACGCCTCGGGCACGTCCTCGGCGTCGGCGGGGATGTAGAGGCCCGGCTCGACCGTGAACACCATCCGCGGCTCGAGCGGCCGTGGCTTGCCGTCGTTCGCATAGACGCCGACGTCGTGCACGTCGCGGCCGAGCCAGTGGCTCGTGCGGTGCATGTAGAAGCGGCGGTAGGTCTCCTTCTCGAGCGCCTCGTCGATCGAGCCGCCGAGCAGGCGGAGCGAGAGGAGCGCCTCGACGAGCACGCGCACCGCCTTGTGATGCAGCTCCTCGAGCGTCGCGCCGGGGCGGACGGCGGCGATGGCGGCCAGCTGCGCCGCGAGCACGGCGTCGTAGAGCTCCCGCTGCGCGCCGTCGTACCGGCGCTCGATGGGCCACGTGCGCGTCACGTCGGCGCAGTACCCGGCGTACTCGGCGCCGGCGTCGATCAGCAGCAGCTCGGGGGCGGCGAGCGGCCGATCGTTCTGCGTGTAGTGGAGGACCGTGGCGTTCGGCCCGCCGGCCACGATCGACGCGTAGGCGGGCCCGGTCGCCCCGCGGCGCCGGAAGGTGAAGTCGATCAGCGCCTCGACCTCGAACTCGCTCATCCCCGGACGGGCGGTGCGCATCGCCTCGCGGTGCGCCTCGCAGGCGATCGCGATCGCCTGGCGCAGGCGCGCGAGCTCGCCGGCCTCCTTGCGGAGCCGGAGCTCGTGCAGGATCTCGGCGGGATCGCGGATCGCCGTCGGACCCGTGCCCGAGCGCGGCCGTCCCGCCTGGGCGCGGCGGATGGCCGCGAGGAGACGGGCGGCGAGCGCATCTTCCCGGGCGACGTTGTGATAGACGTGCGGCGCCTTCTCGAGGAAGCGCGGCAGCACCTGGTCGAGCTCCTCGAGCGAGAAGGCTGCGTCGGCACCGTACTGCTGCACGGCTCCCTCGACGCCGATGCGCGCGCCGACCCAGATCGCGCGCTCGGGGTCGTGCGGGCGGACGAAGAGGACGTAGCGCTCGGGGGCGTCCGGCGCGAGCAGGCAGACCGCGTCGGCCTCCGGGAAGCCGGTGACGTAGGCGAAGTCGCTGTCCTGCCGGTAGGGGTAGAGGATGTCCGCCGTCCGGACGCGCTCGGGCGCGGCGGCCAGCAGCATCACGCCGCCGTGCATTTCCTCCATGATGCGTGCCCGTCGGGCCGCGAGCTCCGCCGTTTCCGCCGCACTCAGCCCCATCGAGACTTTGTAACACGGGGCGCCGGGCATGGCACACTCACGGCAGGACCTGCTGGAACGGCTTCACCTCGACGCAGTTGAAGATGCCCTCGGTCACGTACGGATCGCGTGCGACGACCGCCCACGCCTCGGCGAGCGAGCCGGCCTCGAGCACGATCAGGCTGCCCGTGCGGTCGAGGAGCTTCCCGGCGAGCTTGATGCGGCCGGCGCGCGAGAGCGGCTCCAGGTGCTCGAGGTGCGCCGGCCGCACCGCGGGCCGCTTGTCGGTGGCGTCGGGCGCGTCGTGCCCGATGATCACGTAGAGCATGATGAGCCTCCCTCCTTGCGGCGGCACCACCGCCGCGGTCTACTGGGTCCGATGACGGGCCATGCGCACCTGCTCGATTTCCCCGAGGCGCTCGAAGCGCTCTTTTCCCGTCTCGGCGAGCTGAAGATCGTGCTCGGTCCGGCCGCGGCGCCGGGCGTCGACCAGGTCGAGGCGGACCTGCGGAGCGCGCTCGCGGCGCGCCACCGGGGCGACGTGGCCGCCGCGGTGGAGCGGATCGGCACGGCGATGGACCGCCTCGCGGCGCTCGCCGGCGCCGGCGACCCGGCCGAGGCCGCCATGATGCGGGCGCTGGCGGCGCACTTCCGCCAGGCGCTCGTCCGCGGTGCGCTCGGCGACGCCCGTGAAGCCGCCGACGTCATGCGCGAGCGCTCGGGCAGCGTCCTCATTCCGAAGAAGGGGCGCTGAGCGGACGCAGCGCGATGCCCCGCCCGCGGAAGTGTGCGGCGAGGCAGGCGCCGAGGTTGCGGACGATGTCCGGATCCGAGTTGAGCAGGTACACCTCCGGCCCGACACGCCAGATCTCCCGCTCGAGCCGTCGCGCGTCCCAGCCGAGCCGGCGGCGGACGGCCTCGGCGACGAACATCGGCACCAGCTTGTCCTTCATGCGGAGCTGCGTGTCGACCAGGAAGAGTGCGGTGTCGGGGCGGAGCGTGTCGACCCGGTCGAGGAACGCGCCCACCTCCTCCGGGACGATCTGCCGCGGCGGGGCCGACTTCGTCTCCACGTAGATCACCTCGCCCTCGCCGCAGGCCACCACGTCGTAGTCGCCGCCGTGCGGCGCGTGCGGGATGCGGAGCCCCCAGGTGGCCGCGCAGCCGAACTCGCGGTCGAGCGTCGCGGCGACGTACCACTCGAGCGTGCCGCCGAAGGAGTTGATGCGCGCCTCGCGCAGCCGGTAGCGGCCACGGCTGACCCGCGCGACCAGGCCGGCGTCGACGAGGAACCGGAGATAGCGCGCCGCGACGGCGCGGCTCGCGTAGCGGGTCAGGTGGCCCAGGCGCAGCGCCGTGCGGTGCTTCAGCACGTCGCGCAGGAAGAGCCGGTAGGAGTAGTGGCGCAGCAGCGTGGCGTGCCGCTCGCGCGCGTCCCGCAGGCGCGGCACGAGCAGCGGCGTCGGGTCGCGCTCGCCGTTCCACGCGAGGCCGCGGCGGCGGAGCGCCGCCCGCACCGCCTCCTCGCCCGGCCCGAGGTGCGGCTCACCCGGCGAGGTGCGCCGGCTCCTCGAGGCAGGCCTGGAGGCGCTCGAGGGCGCGGGCGGCGTAGAAGCCGTCCTCGACCCGCTCGTCATACGTGTAGCGCAGCGTGAAGGTCTCGCGGCTGCCGACCGAGCCGTCGGCGAGCACGACCGGCGCCCGGTGCACGCGGCCGAGCGTCACGAAGATCGGGATGGTGCCGTACTCGAAGAGGTGATGATAGGCGGCCTCGAGCCCGACGCTGCCGAGGTTGGCGACGAAGGCCGAGGCGTACAGCGGGTCGGGGTCGACGAAGCGGGCGGGCAGCACGCCCCAGGCATCGAGCCGGCGGACGACGCGCACGCCCAGGCGGAGCGCCGGCGCCGGCAGGCGGAGGAAGGTGTTGACCTCGCGCTCGACGGCCGTCTCCCGCCCCGAGCGCCCCTCGCCGAGCGCGGCCCGGATGCGTTCCACCAGGGTGTCCAGGGGCTCGGCGGGCTCGAAGCGGATCTTCGCCGTGAAGATCGGCGCGTCGCGCTCGAGGCGCTGCTTGGCGCTGAACGACAGCCAGATGCCGCGCCGATCGTAGAGGCGGCTCCCGGCGACGAAGCGGTTGAGCCGCGGGAACTCCGCCAGCGCCGTGCCGATGGCGCGCAGCACGAGGTGAAAGAGCGTCACCGCGCGCTCGGGCGGCCGGCCGGCGTTCAGCTCGGCGAGGAACCGCTTGGCCGGCGCGGCGTCGACGTGCTGCTCGAAGAGGACGAAGGCGCCGTTCTTCGTCGGCAGGAGAAACGGCATGATCCGCCGGAGCGGATGGACGGGCGACGGCGTGCCGTCGGGGCGCGCGAAGGGCGGCATCAGCCGGCCACCGCCCGTCGCCCCTCCACCCACCGGTCGGCGTTGCGCAGCGCCGTCGCGACGATGGTCTCCTGCGGGTTCACGCCGATCGACGAGGGCAGCAGGCTCGCGTCGGCGACCACCAGCCCCTCGGTCCCCCACACCCTGCCGCTCGCGTCGGTCGCGCCGCGGCGCGGATCGCTCGCCATGCGCGCCGTGCCCATGATGTGGACCGTCATGAGCTCGATGCCGGCCGCCACGCGCGGCCGCTCGTGGATGCGCCGGAGCTGGTCGGGGCCGGAGAGCTCGGGGAGGTCGGCGAAGGGCAGGAGCACGCGCCGCGCGCCGGCCGCGAAGAGCAGCTCGGCCGTGAGCGCCACGCCCCGGTGGGTGGTCTCGAGGTCGCGGCCGCTCAGGTCGAAGAACATGTACGGCTGCCGGTCGGGCCCGAGGATGACGCGGCCCTCGCCCTCGTCCTCGATGAGCGCGGCGGCGGTGAGCATGTGGTTGTAGGCCCGCATCCGGCGGGCGTGCTCCTCGCCGAGCCCCGGCAGCCCGGCGGCGAGGAGCCCGGGCGGCACCGCGGCGTACCCGATGAGCACGCCCTCGGCGAGGAAGTGGTGGATGTGGAAGGCCTGGTGCGTCCCGATCCACGGGTCGAGGCGCTCGTCGAAGACGCCGACCACCTTGGCGTTCGGGTGCGTGTGGAGCCCGCGGCCGATGGCACGCGCGCGGAGCCAGCTGCGCTTGAGGATGCCGGGCGTGTGGCGCGCCCCGGCTGCCAGCACGACGAGCGGGGCGTAGGCATGAAAGCGCCCTCGACGCCGGCCGTCCTCGCCGACGAAGCGGCCGCGCACGCCGGTCGCGCGCGCGCCGCGAAAGAGCACGCGGTCGACGCGCGCGTGGGTCACGAGCGCGGCCCCGGCGGCGAGGGCGCGCGGGATCTCGGTCACGTGCATCGCTTGCTTAGCGCCGGTAGGACAGCCCAACGCACAATTGTTGAGCCCGACGCAGCGCCGCATGTTGCGCGGCGCCCGCGCCACCGGCCAGCCGAGGCGATGCGCCCCGTCCAGGAAGAGGCGGGTGTTGCCGCCGAAGGTGTCCTCGTGGTTCGGCTCGGTGTGCAGGATGCGCTCGGCCTCGGCGAAGTACGGCTCCATGGCGCGCGGTCCGGTCGCGTCGAGCCCGAGGCTCCGCTCCCAGTGGTCGAGCACCCGCTCGGGCGTGCGCCAGCTCATGCCCCCGTTGATGACGGTCGAGCCGCCGACGCATTTCCCCTCGGCGAAGATGATGCCGGGCTTGCCGAAGATCATCGTCGTGCCGGCGTCGCGGTAGAGGCGCTGGATCATCGTCGCGGGATCGGTCGAGAACGTCTCGGTGCGGTGCAGCCCGCCCTCCTCGAGGACCAGCACGTCGAGGCCGGCGTCGCGGAGGCGCGCGGCCGCCGTGGCGCCGCCCGCGCCGCTGCCGACGACGATCGCATCGGCGGCCAGCTCGCGGTCGCCGTCCAGCGCCGCGCCGACGGTGACGTTCGGGTACTCGATCCGGTGCTCGGGCGGGACCAGCCGCTCAGCCGGCATGCCCATGGAGGAGCTCCGCCCGCCGCCCGACGAGCGTCGCCGCGCGGCCGGCCCAGTCGACGTCGAGCGAGGCGAGGACGTCGGGATGCTGGTAGAAAGCGAGGAAGACGAGCGTGCGGAGGCCGAGGAAGAGCGCTCCCCGGGGGCCGGTCGCGTGCCCCCAGGCGGCCAGGTAACGCCGTCCCTCCTCGGGTGTCATCTGGCTGAAGCGGGACCAGCGGCGAGCGAAGAGCGGCGGACCATACTCGACCAGGTAGAGGCCGAGCGGGAGGCCGATGCGGAGGGGCCCCGGCAGGTAGGGCAGGAAGCGGGCGACATCGCGCAGCACGTCGTCGTCGATCGGCTGGTCGAACCCGTGGCCGCGGGGGCGGATGGCGGCGATGACGGCGCGAAGGATGCGGGCCTGCCCGCGTGAGAGGCGGTTCGGTTGGTGAGGTGCCACGGTTAGCCCAGCTCTTAGGACGGGCCGTGCGACGGTTGCAACCCGCTCCGCGCCACCGGTCAGCGACCGGTGCGCCGAGCGGGCGGGCGCCGCGGCCGGGGCGTGAGTTCGGCACGCGCCTGCGCCACGAGCCGCCGGAATCGCGGCACGAGCTTCGGCCATACTCGGCTGAGATACCGCCCGACGGTCGCAGGCGATGCCCCGGCCTTGAGCAGCTCCACGACGTCCGCGTCGTCCTGGCTGCGCCCCGTCTCGAGCTTCATGAGGATGAGGTGCGTCACCGGGATCACGGGAAGGTCTCGCCGCGCTCGCGTGCAGCGTGCCAGCGCGCGCTCATCGCCCTCGAACGCGGTGCCGAGGAGGTCCACGTCCACACCCGTCAGCTCGTCGCGCAACCTGGGACCGATCGGTGTCCGGCCGCCGCGGAAGCCGCGCGCGCGCAAGGCATTCACCGCCCGGGGCAGATCGCGGGCGTAGACCAGGAGGTCGACGTCCGTGGTGAACCGCTCGTAGCCGTGCTCGATCACGGCGAAGCCGCCAGCGACGGCAAACGGGATGTCGGCGTCCCGGAGGATGCGACCGACGCGCGCCAGCGTCTCGTCGACGGGTCCGACGGGGACCTCGCGCACCCAGGCGGCCTGCAGGAGCTCGCGATAGGTGCGCAGTGCCGTGGCTCGCATGAGGCGCCCAATCTACCCCCGTTGGCAACCTATACGAAGGGGAGCATCGAAGTGGTAAGGAGCCCCCGATGCGCCGCCTCGCCACCGCGCTTTTTCTCCTCGGCCTCCTGTTCCTCGGCCTGCGCTGCGGCCTCGGCGGCGGCCGGCGGCTCGAGGACCGCACGACGGCGCCCGAGCTGCCGGCCTCGGCGCTCGAGGTGGTCGCCGACCTCGACTACCCGCCCGGCAACGTCGCCGTCTCGCGAGGCGGGCGGATCTTCCTGACGCTCCATCCCGACGGCGACCCGCCGCTCGAGCTCGCCGAGCTGGTGAACGGCCGGCCGGTGCCGTTCCCGAGCGCCGAGTTCCAGCGGGCGGAGAAGGGCACGCCGCACTTCCAGTCGTTGCTCTCGGTGCGCATCGACCCCCAGGGGCGCCTCTGGACGCTCGACTTCGCGCGCTACGCGCGCGGCCAGCCCCGCATCCTGGCCTTCGATCCCGAGTCGCGCCACCTCGTGCACCAGTACGACTTCCCGTCCGAGGTGGCGGGGTTCCTCTCGATGCTGAACGACTTCCAGGTCGACCCGCGCGACGGGAAGATCTACATCGCCGACGCGAGCCCGATCCGCCAGAAGCCCGCGCTGGTCGTGTACGACCCGGCCACGCGCTCGAGCCGCCGGGTGCTCGAAGGGGACGTGTCGGTCAGGCCGCAGGACCTCGTCACCCGGGCGCCGGGCCGCGACATGGTGCTCTTCGGGTTCTACACCCTGCGCATCGGGGTCGATTCGATCACGCTCGACGACCGGGGCGAGTGGCTCTACTACGGGCCGTTCAGCGGCGACCGGCTCTATCGCGTCGCGACGCGCGATCTGAACGACGCGTCGCTCTCGCCGGGCGCGCTGGCGGCGAAGGTCGAGGACTTCGCCGCGAAGACGATCAGCGACGGGCTGTCGATCGACCAGGCGGACGGCGTCTTCCTGAGCGACCCCGAGCACTCGGCGATCCTCCGCCTCGGGCCCGACCGCCGCCTCGTGACGCTCCTGAAGGACCCCCGCCTGCGCTGGCCCGACGGCTTCAGCTGGGGCCCGGACGGCTGGCTGTACGTCACCTGCAGCTCGCTCCAGCACGTGATCTTCAAGAGCGCGCGGCACATCCGCGAGCACGCGCCGTATCAGGTGTTCCGGTTCCGCCCGGGGACGGCGGGCGTGCCGGGGCACTGAGCCCTGTTGCACGGCGCCGCCGCACGAAAGTATGTTCGGCCGCTATGAGCACCGTGAGCATGAGCACCGTCTCCGTGCGCCCGTCCGTCGGCGCCCGCTTCCGCGACCTGGTGCGCGCCGAGCCGCCCGATCGCCGCGCGATCAGCGCCTTCCTCGACGGCCTCGCGCACGCCGAGCGGGTCGAGGCGATCCGCGCGCTCGGCGGAGCGAGGCTGCAGGCACGGCTTTACAGAGCCGTGGCCGATGCTCCGCGTGTGACGCTGACGGACCTGGTGCCGCCCGACGCGCCACCGCTCCGCGAGGTCATCTTCGAGGGGAAGAACTCGCTCCCCGCCTTCACGCTCTTCCAGAAGCGCTTCTGCCGGCCGTCGACGGGGCGCGGCGAGCTCTGGGGCTACAACCACCAGGCGCTCGCCTGGCTCACCGGGCCCGGGTACTTCGTCGTCCACGACGACCGCGACGGCGCGGCGATCGACTACCGCGAGGTGCCGCCCGGCCGCCCACCGACCTGGCCCGAGGTCCGGCCGAACCACCGCGGCTTCTCCCGCTTCGTCTACCACGACATGGTCGACTACCTCCGGCGCGTCTCGGCCGACGTCTTCATCGGCCGCGCCCACCGCGGCGGCAAGCCGCGCGCCAACTACTTCCTCCTCTGCCGGGAGTCGTGATCGATGGACGCGAAGGCGGGCGCGCGGGAACGCCTCGAGGCCGCGCGCGACGAGCTGGTCGCGCTGAGCCATCGCATCCACGCGCATCCCGAGCTGGGCTTCGAGGAGGAACGGGCGTCGGGCTGGCTCGCCGAGATGCTCGACGCGGCGGGCTTCAAGGTGTCGCGCGGCATCTGCGAGCTGCCGACGGCGTTCGTCGCCGAGGCCGGATCGGGGCCGCTCTGCGTCGCGCTCTGCGCCGAGTACGACTGCCTGCCCGGGATCGGCCACGCGTGCGGTCACAACGTCATCGCGGCCATGGCGGCCGGCGCGGGGATCGCGGCGGCGCGCGTGGCCGACGACGTCGGCCTCACGGTCCGCGTCATCGGTACGCCGGCCGAGGAGGGTGGAGGCGGCAAGATCCTCCTCCTCGAGCGCGGCGCCTTCATGGGCGTGCACGCGGCGATGATGGTGCATCCGGCGCCGGTCGATGCGGTGGAGCCACCGGTCCTCGCCCTCACCCAGTTCTGCGTGCGCTACACGGGCAAGGAGGCGCACGCCTCTGCCTTTCCCGAGTTCGGGATCAACGCGGCCGACGCCCTCACCGTGGCGCAGACGGCGATCGGGCTCCTGCGCCAGCACATCCGCCAGACCGACCGCATCCACGGCATCGTCACGCGGGGCGGCGACATGCCGAACGTCGTGCCGGCGCATACCGAGGCGCACTACATCGTGCGGGCGCGGACGCTCGCCGACCTGGGCGAGGTCCGCGCCAAGGTCCTTCGCTGCTTCGAGGCCGGCGCGCTCGCGACCGGTGCGAGGCTCGCGGTCGCCGACGACCACGAGCCCTATGCGGAGATGGAGCACGACCGGGAGATCGCCGCCCTCTACCGCCGGAACGCCGAGGCGCTCGGGCGCACCTTTCCCGATCTCGGCCTGTTCCTCGAGCGGGCCGCCGGGTCGACCGACATGGGCAACATCTCACTCGCCATCCCGAGCATCCACCCCTACATCGGCATCGACTCCCTCCCGGCGGTGAACCATCAGCCGGAGTTCGCGGCGCACTGCGCGACGGCCGCCGCCGACCGGGCGCTCGCCGACGGCGCCCTCGCCATGGCGTGGACCGCGGTCGACCTGGCGACGGACGGAGCGGTGCGCGGGAAGCTCGTCAGGCGGCTCGCCGCGCGCTAGAGACGGCGAGGATGCCCGAGCCGCCGCCCGAGAAGGAGTGCTGTCAACGCACCCGCGAGCGCTGGCTGGCGCGCATCGAGAAGTACTTCACGTCCTTCCCCGTGATCAAGGACGTGCCGTGCGACGAGTGCCGCGAGATCATCGAGATCCGCGTCTACGAGCACCCGGCGGCGTGACGGCGGACTAGCACCTATGCCTCGGCTGCCTGCGGCACGACCCCGACCAGCCCCGGCGCCCGCACGAGCGCCGCCGCGCCCGCCGCCGCGACCACGAGGCCTCCCGAGGCGAGCGCCGCGGGCACGCCGATCCAGTCGCCGAGGGCGCCGAGCACGAGGCTCCCGATCGTGATGAAGCCGAAGAGGATGACCGTCATCATGCTCATCACCCGGCCCCGCATGCGGTCGTCGACGGCCATCTGGATCGCCGTGTTGAGCGACGCGACGCACGTCACCTGGAGCACGCCCATGACGAAGAAGAGGAGCCCCACGCCTTGGACCGTCCGCACGACGGTCAGCGCCGCGAGGACGCCGCCGAAGCCGACGGCGCTCGCCGCGGCAACGAGGCCCTTGCGGGGCAGGTCGCCGAAGGCCGAGAGCGCGAGCCCGCCGAGCACGGCGCCGGCGCCGACGGCCGCCATCAGGTAGCCGAGGCCCGTGGCGTCGAGGCCGAGCGCGTCGCGCGCGAGCGCGGGCATGAGCACGATGTAGGGAAAGCCGAAGACGCTGACCGCCGCCGCCAGCGCGAGCGCCGGCCAGATGACCGGATGGCTGCGCGCGTAGCCGAGACCTTCGCGCAGCGCATGCGCCATGGGTGGACGTGTGGCCACGGGGCGATGGGGGAGGCGGATCTGCGCCAGCGCCACGGCGAGGACGACGAAGCCGCAGGCGTTGAGCGCGAAGCAGCCGGCCGGCCCGACTGCACCATAGACTATCCCCGCGACGGCGGGTCCCACGACGCGCGCCAGGTTGAACTGGACCGAGTTGAGCGAGATCGCGTTCAGGAGGTCTGCCGGCTCGACCAGGCTCGGGATCACGGCCTGCATGACGGGGGCGTAGAGCGCGCTCGCCGTCCCGGCGACCATGGCGATCGCGACCACGTGCCAGACGGCGATGCGTCCGCTCGCGGTGAGGAGCGCCAGCGCGAGCGCCGCCGATGCGAGCACCACCTGTGCCCCGAGCATGATCGTGCGGCGGCTCGCCCGGTCGGCGACGGCGCCGCCCAAGAGGCCGAGCGCCAGCATCGGCAGGTTGCCGCAGAAGCTGATCGTGCCGAGCAGCGAGGCGCGGCGGGTGAGGTCGTAGACCAGCCAGCCGAGCGCGACCGTCTGCATCCAGAAGCCGACGTTCGAGACGAACGAGCCAGACCAGAAGAGCCGGTAGCTGCGAGAGCGGAGTGCGCGGAGCACCGCTCGTGCGTAGCCGGAGGCCGCCCCAGAATCAAATCAGCCGGCTCGTCGATCGTGGGGGGCTGGCGCTCAGCGCGCGAACGAGTGCGTCTCCTGCTGGAGCCGCTTGAGCTCGGCCTTGAGGGTCTTCGTGCCGCGCTGCAGGAGGCGGCCGCGCCGGCGCAGGTCGGCGTAGAAGATCCGGGCGAGCGGCGAGCGGTCGCCGCCGGGTACCGTCCGGATAAGGAGCCGGAGGTCGCGGTCCATCCGCCGCAGGAGGCCGGAGGCTATCCGCGCCCGTTCCTGCGCGGGGGTTTCCGTGGGGCTCGCCGGATGCGCTCCTTCGCCGGACGTCTCGCCCGGCTTCCCCGCCAGCACGCGTGCCGTCGCGTCGAAGTCCGCTTCGACGGCACTGAGCCGTGCGAGGAGCAGGTCCCTCGTCTTCTGCGCCATGCCCGCCCCATCGGGGTACTGGGCGACGTCCGCCGAGAGGCCACGGACGAGGCCTTGCAGCGCGAGGGCCCAGCGGAAGGCCTCGCCGACGGGGGCGCAGGTGGTCTCGCTCGGGACCGGCTCGTGCGCGCAACGGCCGCCGAAGCACAGGTCGTCGCTGCACGGGTCGCCGTCCTCGGCGCACTCCTCGCCGTCGACGCGGCCGGGACCGGCGCTGCAGCCGGCGGCGTCGTGGCCCGCCCGCGCCGGCGCGCAGATCGCCGCCGTGCAGTCGTCGGCCGGGACGCAGCGGCTGTCGATGGGGACATGCAGGCAGCGGCCCCCGGTGCAGAGGTCGTCCGTGCACGAGAAGCCGTCGTCGGTGCAGGACTCTCCTTCGTTGACCGGCGCCTCGACGCAGCCCCTGCGGTCCGCGCTCGGGTCACCGGGCCGGCACGTGCCGAACGCGCAGGTTCCGGTGTCGCAGCGCGCGTCGACGGGCACGTGCTGGCAGGCGCCCTGCGCGCACGCGTCGTCGGTGCAGGAGAGCCCGTCGTCGCAGCCGATCGCCGTGCCCGCGCAGCGCCCGGCCACGCAGCGGTCGCCGGCGGTGCACGCGTCGCCGTCGTTGCAGGTGCGGCCGTCTGCGCTCGACGGGTTCGAGCAAGTGCCCGTCGCCGGGTCGCAGGTGCCCGCGTCGTGGCACTGATCGGACGGCGTGCAGGCGACCGCCGTCCCGTTGCAGGCGCCGGCCTGGCATCGGTCGCTGGTCGTGCACGGGTTGGCATCATCGCAGGTGATGCCGTCCGGCCTGGCTGGATTCGAGCACGCGCCCGTGGCGGAGTCGCAGGTGCCGGGGGCGTGGCACTGATCGAGGGCCTT
This sequence comes from Deltaproteobacteria bacterium, assembly GCA_005888095.1. Lineage (GTDB taxonomy): Bacteria > Desulfobacterota > Binatia > DP-6 > DP-6 > DP-3. The sequence continues at coordinate 13,479 of VBKF01000137.1, forward strand.
GCAGACGACGGGATCCGTGCCCGTGCACCTCCCCGCCTGGCAGGTGTCGGTCCGCGTGCAGGCGCTGTGATCGTCGCATGCCGTGCCGTCGGGTCTGGCCGGGCTGGAGCAGGTGCCGGTCGTGGGGGTGCAGGTGCCTGCGTCGTGGCACTGGTCCGGCGCGCTGCAGACGACCGGGGTCGCGCCGGTGCACGCGCCGGCCTGGCAGGTGTCGCTGCGGGTGCAGGCATTGCCGTCGTCGCAGCTCGTGCCATCGGACTTGGCGGGGTTGGAGCACGCGCCGGTTGTCGGGTTGCAGGTCCCCGCGTCGTGGCACTGGTCCGGCGCGGTGCAGACGACGGGGCTCGCGCCGGTGCACGCGCCGGCCTGGCAGGTGTCGCTGCGGGTGCACGCGCTGCCGTCGTCGCACGTGGTGCCGTTGGGCTTCGCGGGGTTGGAGCAGGCGCCGCTGGCCGGGTTGCAGGTGCCCGCGTCGTGGCACTGGTCCGGCGCGGTGCAGAGGACGGGGTTCGCGCCGCTGCACGCGCCGGCCTGGCAGCGGTCGCTGGTCGTGCACGGGTTGGCATCATCGCAGGTGATGCCGTCCGGCCTGGTCGGATTCGAGCACGCGCCCGTGGCGGAATCGCAGGTGCCGGGGGCGTGGCACTGATCGAGGGCCTTGCAGACGACGGGATCCGTGCCCGTGCACCTCCCCGCCTGGCAGGTGTCGGTCCGCGTGCAGGCGCTGTGATCGTCGCATGCCGTGCCGTCGGGTCTGGCCGGGCTGGAGCAGGTGCCGGTCGTGGGGGTGCAGGTGCCTGCGTCGTGGCACTGGTCCGGCGCGCTGCAGACGACCGGGGTCGCGCCGGTGCACGCGCCGGCCTGGCAGGTGTCGCTGCGGGTGCACGCGTTGGCGTCGTCGCAGGCCGTGCCGTTGGGCTTCGCCGGATTGGAGCAGATACCGGTTGCCGGGTTGCACGTCCCGGCGTCGTGGCACTGATCCTGGGCGGTGCAGCCGACGGGCGCGCCGGCGCTGCAGGTGCCGCCCGCGCAGGTGTCACCGGTCGTGCACGCGTTGCCGTCGTCACAGGTCGTGCCGTCGGGCTTGGCGGGATTGGAGCAGACGCCGGTCGCAGGGTTGCACTTGCCGGCGTCGTGGCACTGGTCCGGCGGCGCGCACAGGACCGGCGTGCCGGGGGCGCACGTGCCGCTCTCGCAGGCATCACCGGTCGTGCACGCATCGCCGTCGTCACATGAGGTGCCCTTCGCCTTGGCGGGATTCGAGCACGTGCCGGTCGCCGGGTTGCAGGTGCCCGCGTCGTGGCACTGGTCCTCGGCGGTGCAGACGACGGGGCTCGCGCCGGTGCACGCGCCGGCCTGGCAGGTGTCGCTGCGGGTGCAGGCGTCAACGTCGTCGCAGGTCGTGCCGTCGGGCTTGGCGGGGTTGGAGCAGGCGCCGGTCGCGGGGTTGCACTTACCGGCGTCGTGGCACTGGTCCGGCGGCGCGCACACGACCGGCGTGCCGGGGGCGCACGTGCCGCCCTCGCAGGCATCACTGATCGTGCACGCATCGCCATCGTCACACGCGCTGCCGTTCGGCCTGGGGGGATTCGAGCACTTGCCGGTCGCCGGGTCGCAGGTGCCCGCGTCGTGGCACTGGTCCTGCGCGGTGCAGACGACGGGGTTCGCCCCGGTGCAGGTCCCGGCCTGGCAGGTGTCGCTGCGGGTGCACGCGTTGTCGTCGTCGCAGCCGGCCGTGTTCGGCGCGTGGACGCAGCCGGTCACGGCGGTGCAGGAATCGTCCGTGCACGGGTTGCCGTCGTCGCAGTTCGGCGGTGGACCACCGACGCATCTCCCGCCCGCGCACGTGTCGCCCGTGGTGCAAGCGTTCCCGTCGTCACATCGGGCCGCGTTCGGGCTGTTCACACAGCCCGTCGTCGGGTTACAGACGTCGTCGGTGCAGGCGTTCCCGTCGTCGCAACTGGGCGCTAGTCCGCCGACGCACCGCCCACCCGTGCAGGTGTCCGCCGTCGTGCACGCGTTCCCGTCGTCGCAGGGAGCCGTGTTCGGCCTGTTGACGCAGTCGCTCGCCGGGTCGCAGGAGTCGTCGGTGCACGGGTTGCCGTCATCGCAGCTGCGCGCGGCACCCGTGCAGACCCCATCCGAACACATGTCCCCCGTCGTACAGGCATTCCCGTCGTCGCAGGGAGCGGTGTTCGGCGTGCTCACGCAGCCGGTCGCCGGGTCGCAGGAGTCGTCGGTACACGGGTTGCCGTCATCGCAGCTGAGCGGCGCACCCGCGCAGACCCCATCCGAGCACATGTCCCCCGTCGTACAGGCATTCCCGTCGTCGCACATGGTGCCGGAGGGCAAGGCAGTCCCGGCGACGCAGGTGCCCGATGACAGGTCACAGCTCTCGACACCGGTGCAGGCGTCGCCGTCGTCGCACTCGGCGTCGTTGCTGCAGCCGTAGCTGGCGGCTCCGGCGCCCGCGACGAGCGCCCATGTGACGGCGAGCGTGAGCGCGAGGCGCGGCAAACCCACCCTCCCTGTATAGCGGGTGCGAGTTCGACAACCAAGCTAAATTCCCTGCTATGCGAGGGCGCACAGCGGACGCGCAGGCGTTGCAAGCCAGGGGCCACCACGCTACCCTGACGCTTCCGCGAGCGTCTCATGTCATCGGTCGCCGTCGCCACCCTTGGACGCGAGACCCCTCGCGGCCCCGACCCGTATCGTCGGACGCTCGCGCAGCTTTCCACCGCCGGCGCGGCGGTGACATCCCGGGGCGCCGGCCTCGACCCGTTGCTGGTGCTCGCCGTGGTGGCGCTCGTGACCGGCGCGACGGCCATCCTCCGCCATGGGCGGGTCGCGGTGGACGCCCGTCACGTCGCCGCGCCGGCGCTGCCCCAGCTCCCGCCGGTTGTCGGCCGCCCGGCGCTGGCGACCGTCAGCCCCCCTCGGCGGGCCGTGCGGCTGCGCGTCGGTGAGACGCGCGAGTTCGCGGTCGACGCGGCGGGCGACGAGCTGCACTATCGCTGGACGGTCGACGAGGAGCCTGCAGGCAGCGGTGCGGCGTGGACGTACGCGCCGGGACCCGAGCAGATCGGCCGCCGGCGCGTGGCGGTGGCGGTGATGGGGCCGGGCGGCGCGATCCGCCAGAGCTGGACGGTACGGGTCCGGCCTCCCGAGCCGCCGCGCATCGCCGGCGCGTTCCCGGCCAAGGCGAGGGTCGAGTCCGTCGCCGGTGACGAGATCCGGCTCGGGCTCACGGCGAAGGCGGCCACCCCGCGCGAGCGGCTCCGGCTCACCTGGACCGTCGACGGCAGGCCCGCGGGCAAGCAGGAGAGCCTCACGCTGCGCCCGAACGAGCCGGGGACGATCGTCGTCCGCGCCGTGGTGGCGAGCAACCTGGGCGCCGCGGCCAGCCGCGAGTGGCGGATCAACGTCGTGCCGGCGTCCATCCCCGCCCCCGCCGCCGCCCCGGCGGCCGCGCCGCCTGCGGGGGCGAGTCCCCCGAAGCCCGTGGCATCGACGCCCGAGCACGAGCCGCTGGCGAGCGTGGCGCCTGCGCCGCCGGGCCCCGACGAGCAAGGGGTCCGGAGCTTCCTCGAGCGCTACGCCGCCGCCTGGCGCGCGCACGACGTCGACACGCTCCGCCGCCTCGGCCAGGTGACGACCGACGAGCAGGCGCGCACGCTGCGCGAGTACTTCGCGAAGGTCCAGGACCTCGACGTCGAGGTCCATCTGGTCGAGGTCCGCGCCGACGGCGAGCGCACGGTCGTGCGCTTCACGCGCCGCGACCGCTTCCGGGACCCGCTCGGGCGCGTCATCTCGAAGGAGTCGCCGCCCATCGAGCGCACTCTCGTGACCACGCCGGAGGGTTTCAGGTTCGCGAACGCCGGGGGCTGACCCTTCAAGGGCTCGACGGTCGCGCTACTCGGTCACGCCGCGAACGGGTAGGCGTAGCTCCGGTAGTAGCCGCAGGCGGGGTCGACGCCGTTCAGCACCACGCCGATCACGCGGGCGTGCACGGCCCTCAGACGCGCGAGCGCCCGGCGGACGACCGGCCGCTCCGTCCGATGCCCGCGCACCACCAGGACCGCCGCCTCGGCCGCCGCGGCGAGCAGCGCCGCGTCGGCGGCGGCGAGCACTGCCGGCCCGTCGATGACGACGGTGTCGTAACGCTTGGCGAGCGAGCGGAGGAGATCGTGCCAGCGCGGCGAGCCGAGGACGTCGGCAGGGTCCCCCGCTGGCGTCCCGGCCGCCAGCACGTGCAGCGCGCCGGCGGCGGCAGCCGCCGTCGGGCCGCCGGTCGTCGGGTCGATGCCCCGGATGGCGGCGGCGAGGCTCGCCCTGCCGCTCACGACATCGGTGAGCCCCGGGGCCGGCGGCAGACCCAGCGCCCGGTGAACGGCCGCCCCGCGCAGCGCCGCATCGACGAGGATCACCCGGCAGTCGAGCGCTGCGAGCGAGATGGCGAGGTTCACGGCCGTCGCGGTCTTCCCCTCGCCGGGCTCGCTGCTGGTGACGACGACCGAGCGCGGCGGCCGCTCGGGATCGAGGAACCCGAGCCCCGTGCGCACCCCGCGGTAGGCCTCGGCGGCGATCGACGGATCGGAAGGCCCGTCGGCGCCGGGGACGAGGGTGAAGTCGGGAACGACGCCGAGCGGCGGGAGACCGAGCCCGCGCCTGACGTCGTCGGGGGTCTCGAGACGCGCGTGCAGCGCCTCCACCCGGAGTGCCGCGAGCGCGCCGAGCCCGAGGCCGGCGAGGAGGGACAGCCCGAGATCGTAGAGGACGCGTGGCTCCGAAGGACGCGCCGGCAGCGGAGCCGGGTCGAGCAGCAGCGCGCTCGAGAGCTCCATGCCCCTCAGCAGGTCCGCCTCCTGCTTCCTGGCGCGCAGCGCCTCGTACAGCGCGCGGCCGTGGGCCGCGCCCTGATCGAGCTCGATCGCGTCGCGCGTGAGCTCGTCGAGGGCACGGAGCGAGGTCTCCGTGCGGGCGAGATCGGTGCGCAGGCTCGCTTCCGGCCCCGGGCGACGATCAGCCGGGAGTCGATCGCGCCGGTGGCGCGGACCATCTCGCGCTCCAGGCGCGCCCGCATGCCGCGGAGCTGCGCCGAGATGTCGTGGAACTCGGGACTGGCGGCGAGGAAGCTCTTGCGCAGCTCGGCGTGGCGCGTCTCGAGCCGGTTGGCCTCGGCCCTGAGCGCCTGAATGCGGGGGTTGGAAGCGACGGCCGGGAGCGCGTCGTAGCTGCGGCTGCGGGCGAGGCGGTGCTCGCTCTCGGCGGCGATCCGGTCCGCCTCGGCCTCGCCCAGCCGGCGGCCGAGCTCGGTCAGGCGAGCGGCGAGCGTTTGCTGCCTTCCATCGAGGGCGACGGTGGGATGCTCGCCGCGAAACTCCGCCAGCGCGCCCTCGGCGGCGAGGAGCTCGCCGCGCACGCGGTCGATCTCCTCCTCGAGGAAGGTGGCCGGCTCGCCGGTCAGCTGGGAGCGGAGTCCCAGGCGGCGCCGGACGTACTGCGCGGCATGGGCGCTTGCCACCTGCTGCGCGAGCGCCGGGCTCGGGCTCGTGAAGCTCACCTCGATGGTGCGTACGTCCGCCGTCGCCGCCACCTCGAGCCAGGATCGGTACTTGGCGATCAGCGCGCCCGGCACGTCGAGCAGGAGCCGCTCGTCGGCATCCGCGTCCTCCGGCGAATCGCGCGCCGGCCGGGTCGCCGTCCGGAGCCTCTTGAGGGCGCGCGTCGCCGGCCCGAGCCAGCCGACCCGCCGCCGGGCGTTGACGAAGTCCGGGTCGCGGTCGAGCCCGAGCTGGCGGATGACCTCGGCGACGAGGATGCGGCTCCCGAGGAGTCCCACCTCCTCGGAAACCTCGACGCCCTGGCTCGTCTGAACGGCCTTCGGGGTCAGGGGCTCGACGTGCAGGCGGGCGGTCGCCGTGTAGCGCGACGGCACGACGACGCAGGCGAGGCTCGCCAGCACGACGGCGCCGGCCGCGCCTCCCGCCACCGTGCGCCAGCGCCGCGCGAGGACCTCGGCGTGCGGGCGGAGCCGCGCCGCGACCGGCTCGACCGCCCCGGAAAGAAAGGAGAGCGCCGCCGTCCACCGCCCCATGCCCACCGGACCCAGCTTGCCACGGCGGGGGTGGAGTGACGAGCGGGGCGCTACGCCAGGAACGGCAAGGTGGCGAACGGGGCGCCCGGCAGCAACGACACGTGCGCCCCGGGACTCGCGAGCCACTTGTCGATGATCGTCGCATACATCCTCCGCGGCGTCCCCGTAGCACAGGGCCGTGATGCGGGGAATGCAGAAAATGAGCGCCTCAGAGCTCGGCGGCCAGGTGCTCCGCGAGGCGTGTCGCGAGCGCCATGATGGTGATCTGCGGGTTCACCTTGCACGAGGAGGGGAAGAGGCTGGCGTCCGCGATCCAGAGCCGCGGCGTGCCGTGCACGCGACCGACGGAATCGGTCACCGCCGCGCGCGGGTCTTCGCCCATGCGCGCGGTGCCCTGCGGGTGGAAGGCCATCATCTCGAAGTCGACGGCGGGCAGCGTGGCGTGCTGGATCGCCCGGGCTTCATCGATGGTGCGCAGCACGGAGCGAGAATGGATGCCCGAATAGACCTCGCGCGCCCCGGCCGCGAAGAAGATCTCGGCGGTGAGGCCGATGGCCCGGGCGAGCTTGCGGGCGTCGGCCGGCCCGAGCTGGTAGGTGACGCGCGGCCAGCGCCCGCGCCCGGCGCGCACCCGGCCCGCCGACTCGTCCGAGATGAGCGCGCCGAAGGACCCCAGGCGCGCGAAGCGCGCCATGCGTTGCTTGTGCGCCGCGCCGACGCCGGGCAGCACCGGCGCCTCGAGCGCAGGGGGCACGAACTGGCCCTGGATGAAGATGCCCTCGCGCGTGAAGTGGTGCACGTTGTAGGCCTGCGGCACCTCTTCCCAGCCGCGCACCTCCTCGTCGAACAGCGCGCCGACGCGGGTGGCCGGATGGATGTGCAGGTTGTGGCCGCGCTGACCCGACGGGTCCGGGACCCCGCTCCGCTCGAGGAGCGCAGGCGTCAGGAGCGCGCCGCACGCCACCACCACGTGCCGCGCGAGCGCGCGGAGCTCGCGCGCCGTCTCCCGCTCCGACGCGTCGACGAACCGCCCGATGACGCCGATCGCCGGGCCGCCGGAGAGCAGGATCCGGTCGACGCGGCAGCGCGTGTAGAGGCGCGCGCCGGCCGCCTGCGCGCGCGGTACGTACGAGACGTGCATCGCCTGCTTGGCGTCCTGCGGGCAGCCGATCGCGCACACGCCCGTGCCGAGACAGCCGCGCTCGTTGCGCGGGATGCGCGCGCCGTCGTAGCCGAGCGCCGCGGCACCGCGCTCGAAGAGACGGCTGTTCCGCCCGTAGGTCTCGTCGGGCACCGGCCTGACGCCGAGCTCCGCCTCGACGCGCTCGAAGTAGGGACGGAGGTCGGGCTCGCGCGCGCCCGCGACGCCGTGGCGCTCGGCCCACTCGTCGAGCACGTAGTCGGGCGCGCGGTAGCACGTGCCCGAGTTGATGGTCGTGGTGCCCCCCACGCAGCGGCCGAGCGGGATCGGGATGGGCGGGCGCCCGAGGGCGCCGGTGAGGCCGCGGTTGCGGTAGAGGAGGTCGATCATCTCGCGCGGGTTGGCGGTGAAGTCCTTGCCGGTGAAGAAGCCGCCTTCCTCCACGACCACGACGTCCCGGCCACGCGCCGCGAGCTCGCGCGCCACGACCGCGCCGCCGGCGCCCGAGCCGACCACCACGACGTCGGCCTTCTCGTGGACGTCCTCGGCCACCGTGGCGCCGTCGACGAACGGCGTCATGCGCCGAGACGGGCGGCGTGCGCGGCGGCGTTCGGACCGGCGAGGAGCTTCCGGCGCAGGTGCCCGTCGTCGTAGCTGATCCCGGGCCAGGTCTCCGGACGCTCGTAGAAGTGGAGGAGGCCGAGGAGCTTCACGCTGGCGACGAGCTGGCGCCGGGGGCCGAGGCGGGAGGTCTCCCACGCGGCGAGCGCACGCTCGCGGGCAGCGGGGTCGAGCCGCGAGAAGGGCCGGGTTCGCTCGAAGACGGCCGTGCCGTATTCGATCGCGCGCAGCAGGACGCGAAGACCGGCCGGCCCGAGCGGGTGCAGGCGGGCGAAGTAGCGGGCGAGCGTCTCGTCGAGGTTGGTGTCCGCGGCACCGATCGGGAAGGCGCCGCCGCGCGGGACGAGCGTGTCGAGGATCGCCTTCAGGAGCTCGCGGTCGCGGGCCGCGCCCGTCTCGCCGGTCGCCCAGACGAGCCCGTAGGCACCGAGCGCGGTGAGCGCGAGCGTGCCGTCGACGAGGGCGTTGGCCAGGTAGATGAAGGCCGGGCTCGAGGCGACGAAGTAGCCGGCGCAGGTGAGTGAGGAGGTGGCCTTGCCGGCGGCGAGGATCGGCATGAGGTGCGCCCGGCCGCGCGGGTCGCGGGCGATCGCCGCGGCGAGGAGGGTGACGAGCATCATGTAGGCGACGGCGAGCGAGAGCCAGAAGCGGAGCGGGGAGGCGGGCGCCGGCGGGAAGCCGAGGGGCCGGCCCGCGGCGTTCAGCGTGCCGACCGTCGCGTTGGGGAAGCAGAAGAAGAGGAGGCCGGTCACCGCGAAGGCCGCGGCGAGGGTGGTGAAGAGGAGACGGAGCAGGCGATCGAGCGCGGGCATCGGAGCCGCCCGCGTCGATAGAGCACCCGGCGGCCGTGGAGGTCAACGGCAGGGATGAGCGCGGCGCCGGAGGTCGCCGCGCGGGGCACCTCGCCGCCTACCGGCAGGCCGGCGGCACGTTGCCGCCGGTGTTACGGCTGCCCGAGACGCAATCGAGAATGTTCACGAGCCCATCCCCGTTACCACTGATCGCGTTCGTGTCGACCAGGTTGCGGTTCGAGGCTCGGAGCTGAACGCCACCATCACCGTTCGCCTCGGCCGTGTTCCCGGCCAGCTTGTTCCGATCGGACTGGGCGACCTCGATGCCATCGTCGGCGTTGCCCGCCAGCAAGTTCCCGGTGACCGTGTTGCTGGTGCTCTGCGTTTCGACGCGGATCCCGTCCTTGCCGTTTCCGATGATCGTGTTCCCGTTGATCTGGTTCTTGGTCGACGGCTTGGACAGCCTCTGGACCAGCACGCCGTCCTGGAGGTTCTCCTTCACCAGGTTCGCCTGGACGATGGTGGAGGAGGCGCCGTGCAGCTCGATGCCGTCGAAGTTGCGCGCCACGCAGTTGCAGAAGGCCGTGCCCTTCGACGCGTCCTTGAATTCGATGCCGTCACTGGGCGCATCGACGACGTTCAGGAACATGATGCGGATGTTCGTCGACATCATGACATTGATGGCGTCGTCGGTGGGCGAGCTGACGGTGGAGGTCAGGTCGCCGGGACGCAGGCCTTCGGCCGGACACCCGCTGCGAGTGTCGGCGGGGGCGATGCCGCGGAGGGTGAGATCTGATCGTCCCAGGATCAAGATCGGCCCCGCGCAGCGCCCCGTGACCGTGATCGTGGCACCCTTCGGCGCGCTGTCGACTGCCTTCTGCAGGTCGTCGAAGACTCGGGCCGGGGCCTTGCGCGCCGTGACGGTCACCGCGCAAGGCTCGAGGGTCGCGCTGCCGCAGTCGTTGCACGCGTCCTCAGGCGCTACTGCGTCCGCCGGGCAGTCGTCGTGGACGCCGTCGCAGCGCTCGGCCACGTCGCACGGGCCGGCGGCGGGCCGGCACTCGGCGGTGCGCTTGGCGTCGGCGGGGCAGTCGGCGGCCGTGCCCGTGCAGACGTCGTCCACGTCGCACAGGCCGGCCGCGGGGCGGCACACGGTGGTCGCCGGCTTGAAGTCGTCGGCGGGGCAGTCGTCGTGGACGCCGTCGCAGCGCTCGGCCACGTCACACGTGCCGGCGGCGAGCCGGCACACGGCCGTGCGCTTGGCGTCGGCGGGGCAGTCAGCGGCCGTGCCCGTGCAGAAGTCGTCCACGTCGCACACGCCGGCCGCCGGGCGGCACACGGTGGTCATGGGCTTGAAGTTGTCCGCCGGACAGTCGTCGTGGAGGCCGTCGCAGCGCTCGGCGACGTCGCAGATGCCGGCCGCGGGACGGCACACGGCCGTGCGCTTGGCATCGGCGGGGCAGTCCGCGGCCGTGCCCGTGCAGAAGTCGTCCGCGTCGCACACGCCCGCCGCGGGGCGGCACAGGGTGGTTGCCGGCTTGAAGTCGTCGGCGGGGCAGTCGGCGGCCGCGCCCGTGCAGAAGTCGTCTGCGTCGCACACGTTCGCCGCCGGGCGGCACAGGGAGCTGGCGGGCTTGAAGTCATCGGCAGGACAGTCGTCGTGTACGCCATCGCAGCGCTCGGCGTCGTCGCAGGGACCGGCGGCGGGCCGGCACTCGGCCGTGCGCTTGGCGTCGGCAGGGCAGTCGGCGGCGGTGCCCGTGCAGAAGTCGTCCACGTCGCACACGCCGGCCGCGGGGCGGCACACGGTGGTCGCGGGCTTGAAGTCGTCGGCGGGGCAGTCGTCATGGACGCCATCGCAGCGTTCGGCGTCGTCGCAGGGACCGGCGGCGGGCCGGCACTCGGCCGTGCGCTTGGCGTCGGCAGGGCAGTCGGCGGCCGTGCCCGTGCAGAAGTCGTCCGCGTCGCACACGCCGGCCGCGGGGCGGCACAGGGTGGTCGCGGGCTTGAAGTCGTCGGCGGGACAGTCGTCGTGGACGCCGTCGCAGCGCTCGGCGTCGTCGCAGGGACCGGCGGCGGGCCGGCACTCGGCCGTGCGTTTGGCGTCGGCGGGGCAGTCCGCGGCCGTGCCGGTGCAGAAGTCGTCCGCGTCGCACACCCCGGCCGCCGGGCGGCAGAGGGTGGTGGCCGGCTTGAAGTCGTCGGCGGGGCAGTCCGTGGCGGTGCCCGTGCAGAAGTCGTCCACGTCGCACACGCCCGCCGCCGGCCGGCAGAGGGTAGTGTTGGGGGCGAAGGCGTCCGCCGGACAGTCGTCGTGGACGCCGTCGCAGCGCTCGGCCACGTCGCACACGCCCGCCACGGGCCGGCACACCGCCGTGCTCTTCTGATCCGTGGGGCAGAGGTTGGACTGGCCGTCGCACACCTCGGCCAGATCGCAGTCGCCGCCGGCGGCGCGGCACGAGATGCCCCGTGGCGCAGGCGGGAAGGTGCAGAAGCCGTTGGTGCAGGTGTCGGTGGTGCAGGGGTTGTCGTCGCTGCACTCGGCCGCGGTGGTGCACTGCTTGGTGACGATGCAGTCGGACGGATCCGAGTTCGGCTGCTGCGACGGGTACGAGCAGGCATCGAGGAGATTCGCAATCCCCGCGCCGCCGAAGTCGCTGAGGTCGATGGAGCACGTGGCCACCGTGTCGGGTCCGCCGTCGAAGGGATTCGAATTGCTCACCACCGCGGCAGTGCACGTCGAACCGCCGGCTGGCAGCTGCACCGCATTGGTGCAGCGGTCGGGTCGGTCGTCCGCGCAGCTGAATCTACGAATCGAATCCAAGGCTGCCGGGTTGCCCTTCACCGTGACGCAGAGCGCGAAGTTGGCGTTCCCGTCCATGTCGGTGTCGAAGAGGGCGCAGGCATCCCCGCTGTTGTTGCCCCCGAAGGCGACGTCATCCCAGTTCCAGCTCACCACGAAGTCGAAGGGTGCGGCGGTGACGGAGTCTGTGCAGAACCCGGTCAGGTCCTTCTGGCCAGGCTCGTCCATCGCACCCTGGAGGTCGGGTGTGCACCGGACGGCCGCAGAGGACGTGGTCGGACTCCCTGCCGCTCCCACGAGCATCGCCACGGCTGCGCACCACGTGCCGAGCGCGGTCAGCGAGGACGATCGTGAAATGGAAGACAGGCGGCGATGGAGCTGTCGGAAGGTCGTTCGGCCGGCAATGGTGAACATGTCTACCCCCTTCGCGTCCCGGGCTGTTCGTGGGGCCACGGCGCGGTACCCGGAGCGTTCGAGGACCGAATCCGTCGGCTGGACGGCGTGGTGCTCGCCCGTCGCACGGTTCGCCGGCCGCGGGGCGCGAGCGGCGAGCCGGCGGAGGACGGTGCGAACGCGTCGCCGGACGTCTGTGTCATGGGCCACGGCACGAGCCCAAGTGACGAGCAAAGGCCGCGCCACAGGGATCTCCTTGCTCTATGGCGACGCGCGACGAGAAAGTTGCAAGGTATGCTGTCCATGCAACGTCTTGGTGCGGAGTGCTGTGCGGTCATCCGTCCGCTCTGCTGGAGCAGCGGATGTGCGGCCGGGTTCGAGCACGGGTGCTCCGCCAAGCGGACTTCGGCGCGCGTGGAGCCGAGCCCTGGACGCTCGCCACGCGCCTCCCCCTCGCCGCCACGCCCGGGCGCCGGGACCTCAGCGCCGCGTGCGGTCGCGCCCCGGTGCTCGGTCGCCCGGCGACGTCACCTCACCGCGAATATTTCTTCCGGAGCTCGTTCGCCTTCGCGATGCCGGCGTCGGTCAGGTACACGGACTTCGCGCCCTACCCCAGGCGCGGCTTCATCCGCCACCGCACGCCCGCGAGCACGACCGCGAAGAGCACCGTCAGTGCCAGCATCGGCACCACCACCTCGCCCATCCCGGCACCGCGCTCGATGATCCGCCGCGACGCGATCTGATACCAGCGCAGCGGAAACGCGGCACCGATCTCGCGCACGCCGTGCGGCATGAACTGGTAGGGGTACATCACTCCCGAGAGGACGAACGACGGCATGATGAAGAAGACGGAGATGAAGACCGCCTGCGCCGAGGTGCGCGCCAGCGCCGACACGAACACGCCGATGCCGAGCGAGGCGAGCACGTAAGGGAGGGTCACGACGAGCAAGGCGAGCCAGCTCCCGTGCGGCCAGAGGCCGAAGACGGCGCCGGCGGCGATGGTGGCCATCAGCATGAGCGCGTAGGCCACGCCGACGTACGGGACGAGCTTGCCGAGGACGATCTCGATCGCCGTGGTCGGCAGGGCGAGCATCTGCTCGTAGGTGCCGGTCTCCCGCTCGCCCACCAGGCCGAGGCTCATCGCCGACAGGCAGAGGTTGGTGAGCAGCATGCCGCCGAGGGCGGCGAGGAAGAAGGCGCGATCCTGGAGCGTCGGGTTGAACCAGAACCTCTGCCGGGTCTCGATGGGGCCGGGCTCGCGGACGGGCATGTCCGAGTCGGGCGGGTCCCGCGGCGCGGCGCGGGTCTCGAACGCCGTGGCCACCTGGCCGATGTAGACGCCGACGCGCGCCGCGGAGAGCGGGTCGCTGCCGTCGAGCAGCAGCTGCACCGCGGGCCGGCCGCGCTCGACGTCGCGGCGGAAGCTCTTGGGGATGGCGAGGAAGACGAGCGCCTTCTCCTCGCGCAGGAGTTTCCGGCCCTCGGCGTATCCCACGACGGGGCGTGGCGGGAGGAAGTAGCCGGTCGCCATGACCTCCTGGACGAAGCGGCGCGAGGTCGGGCTCTGGCTCCAGTCGAGGACGGCCCAGGGGACGTTGGCGGGCTTGTTCGAGAGCGCGAAGCCGAAGAGGACGAGCATCACGACGGGCTGGATCAGCACGACGCCGATGAACGCCTTGTCGTGGCGCATGACCTGGGTCTCCTTCCAGGCGACGGCCGCGACGTTGGACCAGAAGCGCCGGCTCATGCGCGCGTCTCCAGGGAACGGAGCGCGAGGACGATCAGCACGGCGCCGAACAGCACGAGGAAGCCGATCTCGGGCAGCAGGGCGGTGGGTCCCTCCGCGCGCAGGTAGATCGCGCGCGAGAGGCGGATGTAGTGCGTGGCGGGAAACAGCTCGGTCAGCCAGCGGAAGAACGCCGGCATGTTGCGAATCGGGAACGCGAACCCGCTCAGCTGGACGAGCGGGATGCTGAACACGACCGTCTTCTGCACGGCCTCGGCGGCCGTCGACGAGGTGGCCGAGAAGAGGAGCCCGAGCGCGAGCGAGACGAGCACGTAGAAGGTGGACACGACGAGGAAGAAGAGGAGGTTGCCCTGCGGCCAGACGCCGAGCGCGACGCCCGCGACGAGGGCCATCAGGAGCACGTCGAGCGCGAACACGGCGCCGAGCGGCAGGATCTTGCCGAGGAAGATCTCGAGCGAGGTGGCGGGCGTCACCTGGAGCTGCTCGAAGGTGCCGGCCAGCCGCTCGTTGACGATGGAAACGGCGGTGATGAGCGTGGTGAGGAAGGAGAGCACGAAGCCGAAGGTGCCGGAGACCATGAACCGCGTGCCGTCGAGCGTCGGGTTGAAGAGCGCGCGCGTGACGACGTCGACGCCGGCCTGACCCGGTACGGGCCGGCGGGAGAGGTCGGTGGTGGCGAGCGTCGCTCCCGTGTGCGCGAGCTGGGCCCGGAGGAAGCCCTCGGCATTGCCCGCGAGCACCGCCTCTCCGCCGTCGTAGAGGACCTGGATCTCCGGGGGCCGGCCGCCCTCCGTGCCCCGGAGGAGCGCCCGATCAAAGTCGGGCGGGATGACGATCGCGACGCTCGCCCGGCCCGACACGAGCGCCCGCTGGAGCTCGGCGCGTGTCGAGACCGGTCGCGGGTCGAACGTGCCCGTCGCCGCCAGCTCGGCCACCAGCCGGCGGCTCGCCGCGGTGGCGTTCGCGTCGAGGACGGCGAGCGAGAGGTGCTTGACCGACGTCGAGAGCACGAAGCCGAAGACCAGGAGCGCGCCGAGCGGCACGACGATGAGGATCGTCGCGGTGAACGGGTCGCGGAGCGTCGCCCGGACCTCGCGGCGGATGAGCGTCCGCAGGCGTCGCCAGCTCATGCGGGAGCCCCCGAGGCGGCGAGCAGGCGCCGGAAGACGTCGTTCATCTGGGGCTGCTGGATGTCCAGACGCGCGCCCGCAGCGACCAGGCGGTCGAGTGCGGCGAGCACCGGGGGATCGAGCGCCGGAACGCGGATCGCGAGGCCGCCCGGGGTCGCCGCCACCTCGCCGGCGAGCGGGCCGAGCGCCCCCGCCGCGGCGTCTCGCGCTGCGGCCGGCAGCGTGACCTCGATGCGGTAGCCGTCGGAGTAGCGCTGGCGGAGCTCCTCGGGCTCCGCGTTGGCGATGAGCCGCCCGGCGTCGATGAAGGCCGCCCAGTCGCAGTACTCGACCTCCTCGAGGAAGTGGGTGGTGACGAAGACCGTGACACCCGCGTCCGCCTCGTCCTGGATGAGCTCCCAGAAGAGCCCGCGGCTGCGCACGTCGACGCCCGCGGTGGGCTCGTCGAGGAACAGCACGCGCGGGCGGTGGAGCGTGGCGAGCGCCAGGCCGGCGCGCTGCCGGATGCCGGCGGGGAGGTCCTCGGGCTTCTCGGCCTCGGCCTCGCCGAGCGCGAAGCGCTCGCAGAGCGCGCCCCAGCGTTGCGCGAGCGCGGCGCCGGCGAGCCCGTAGAGCCCGGCATAGAACTCGACGTTCTCGCGCAGCGTGAGGCCCTGGTAGAGGCTCACCTTCTGGCCCATGTAGCCGATGTGGTCGCGCACCCGCCGCGGCCGGCGGATGACGTCGATGCCGTCCACCTCCACCGTGCCGGCGCTCGGCCGGAGCAGCC
Organism: Deltaproteobacteria bacterium; assembly: GCA_005888095.1. Classification (GTDB taxonomy): domain Bacteria; phylum Desulfobacterota; class Binatia; order DP-6; family DP-6; genus DP-3. The sequence goes on from VBKF01000137.1 coordinate 28,971, forward strand.
CGATCAGCATGCGGATCGTCGTGCTCTTGCCCGACCCGTTGGCGCCGAGGAAGGCGAAGATCGTGCCCGGCATCACCTCGATCGAGAGGTCGCTCACGGCGGTGAAGTCGCCGAAGCGCTTGGTGAGGCCGCGGGTGCGGATGATCGGCGGGGACATCCCTCAGGGGCTCGAGAGCGCGAGCAGCGTCGACTCCATGTCGACGGGCATGGGCTCGGCGAGGTGCACGGGTCCTCCCGGCAGGGCGGCCAGGTCGCGGAGCACTCGCGCCGGATCGGGCGCCCGCGCGCTCAGCACCTCGACCCGCACGAAGCGTCCGGTCGCCCGGGCGGCCTGCACGTACGGGAGCGCGCGCGCCGCGCGGGCGATGGCGCGGACGTCGTCTCCCCAGGCGCGGTAGAGCGCGTGCGGCACGCCCGCCCTGAGCTCCTCCGGCGTGCCCACCGCGCGCACGCGGCCCGCGTCGAGATAGACGAGCCGGTCGCAGCGGGCCGCCTCGTCGAGGTAGCTCGTGCTGAGGACGACGAGCCCGTCCTCACGGGCGCGCGCGAGCATCGCCCAGATCTCGCCCCGCGCGACCACGTCCACGCCCGCCGTCGGCTCGTCGAGGACGAGGAGCGCGGGCTCGGGCAGCAGCGCGTTGGCGACGGCGAGCTTCTGCTTCATGCCGCCCGAGAGCTGGCCGGCGGCGCGGCCCGCGAAGGGCGCGAGCCCCGTCCGCTCGAGGAGCACGGACTTGCGCCGGACGAACTCCGCCTCGGGCAGGCGATGCAGGCGGGCGGTGAAGCGGAGGTTCTCCTCGACCGTGAGATCGCGATGCAGGCTGAAGGCCTGCGGAACATAGCCGATGCGCGCCTTCAACCCGGTCACGTCGCCGCGGAGGTCGGTGCCGAGGACGGTCGCCTCCTCGGCCTCGATCACGAGCAGGCCCGCCAGCGCGCGCAGCAGGGTCGTCTTGCCGGCGCCGTCCGGGCCGACGACGCCCAGGATCTGCCGCTCGTCGACGGTGAGGTCGACCCCGGCGAGCGCGCGCCGGCGCCCGTAGCGCTTCTCGAGCCGGCGGAGACGGATGAGCGGCGTCGTCATTCCGGCCCCGCGCCGTCGCGGACCAGGTAGACGTTGCCCTCGGTGCCCGGCTGCAGCCGCTCGACGTCCCGCAGGACGCGCACCTTGGCCCGGTAGACCTGGCCCAGGCGGTCGCTCCGCGTCTCGATCTTCTCGGGGGTGAAGGTGGCCTTGTCGGCGACGAACTCGACCTCGCCCGGCAGGCGCTGCCCGGGCTGGCTGTCGAGCTCGACCTCGACGCGCCGGCCGATCCGGAAGCTCGCGACCTCGGGGACTGGTACGTAGACCTGCACATACTTGTCGGCGGGGTCGAGGACCGAGACGATCGCTGCTCCCGGCTGCGCCAGCTCGCCGGGCCAGATGAACTGCGTCTGCACCACGGTCGCCACGGCGGGCGCGCGGATGGTGTACTTCGCCTCCGTCACACGGAGCTCGTCGAGCTGCGCCGTCGTGAGCTCGCGCTTGGCGCGGAGCGAGGTGAGCTCCTGCTGGGCGAGCGTGATCGTCCGCTCCTCGGCCTGCGAGCGGGCGAGCATCTCGCGCGCCCGGTCGACGGTGCTGCGGGCCTGATCGCGCCCCGCCCGCCGATCGTCGAGCGTCTGGACCGGGCTGATGCCGGTTTTGACCAGGGCTTCCTCGCGCGTGTAGGTGCGCTCGGCGAGCCGCGCTCCCGCTTCCGCCTGCTGGAGATCGGCGCGCTGCGCGGCGACGTCGCGCTGCCAGGTGGCCTGGACGAGCGTGATGCGCTCCTCCTGGGTGCTGATGTCGGCGTCGAGGACGTCGAGCTCGCGCTGCTTGGAGGCGATGCGGGCCTGGATGTCCTGCTCGTCGAGGCGCGCCACGACGGCGTTCGGCGGCGCGGCGGCCCCCTCGGGATACGTCACCTCGAGGACGCGGCCCGTCACCTCGCTGCGCAGCACGCGCTCCTCGCCCTCGACGAAGCCGGTGTAGTGCGCGGGGCCGCGGTCGCGGCGGGCGAACCAGACGGCCGCCGCCGCGACGAGCACGACCGCCACGATCGCGAGGCCTGCCCGGCGGTTCATGCCGTGCGCCTCGCCCGGCGGGTCCCGGGGGCGAGCCGCTCCATGCCGCCCAGCGAGAACTCCGTGACGTGCTCGGCGAGCTCGCGGCTGAAGCCGGGCGGATAGGCCGGCTCGCCGAGCATGAGCAGCATCGCCGGCATCACCGAGCGGTAGAAGTAGGCCTGCGCCGCGACGCTGATCACGCACCGCTCGACCGTCTTCCGATCCAGACCCGGCACGAGCTGCGCGACGATCTCCTCCATCTCGCGCGTGACCGGCCGGATGAACTCGTCGACGATGACGGGGAGCGCCTCGCTCGGGTCGCACATCTCGCGCTGCATGAGCGTGCCGTGCAGGCCGGGCGGCGGCCCGATCAGGATGTCGAGCATGACCTTCACCCGGGCGCGCAGCAGGCCCGCGAGCTCGCGGCGGCCGAGACGCGCCAGCTCGCTCGGCGCGCGGGTGGCGCCGCGCGCCGCGAGGCTGGCGCGGATCTCGGCGAACTGGGCGCGGAGCACCGCCAGGTAGAGGGCCTTCTTCGAGCCGTAATGGTAGTTGCCCGCGGCGACGTTGACCCTGGCGCGGGCGGCGATGTCGCGGATCTTCGTGCCGTGAAAGCCGTGCTCGGCGAAGAGTGCGGCCGCGGCGGTGAGCAGGCGGTCCTTCGTGGCTCGCGCACCCGCCGGCGTCATGAACGACTGTTTAAAACAAGTGTTCCACTCACGCAAGGGGGTCGTTCACCTGGCGCTGGAGTGCGCCGAGCGGTCGTGCGCGCGCGCGGCACGCTCAATCCGCGCAACGCGCCGGGCGCACCGTGCGTGTCGAGTGCCGCGGCAACCGCTAAGCGATGCTCCGTGCGGCGTGCGCGCGGACCAAGCAGAACTCCGAGCCTCGCGCGAAGTGTCCACCCTGGTACACGCGTTGCTCGACCACGAGGAGATGCCGAAGCGCCACCTCGTCCTCGGCCTGCTGGGCCTCGCCGCGGCGCTGCTCGTGCACCAGGGAAGGGCCCAGGCTCCGCCCACCGAGACGCTCATCTTCCCGGCGGTGGGCGACACCTACGTCGACGCCGCGCTGCCCACGACCAACTTCAACGCCGACGGCCACCTGCGGGCCGACGCCGACCCCGTCCGCATCAGCTACCTGCGCTTCACCGTCGCCGGTCTGAACAGGCGCCCCGTCGTGCAGGCCCGTGTCCAGCTCCAGGCGAACAGCACGCTCGCGGACAGCGGCGGCACCATCCACCGCATCACCGACGACGCCTGGGACGAGGCCACGCTCACCTACGACGCCCGTCCTGCGGTCGACGGGCCGGCGCTCTCGACGCTCGGCCCGGTCGCCACGGGCGACATCGTCGAGTTCGACCTCGGCACGGCGATCACCGCCGACGGCACGTACAGCTTCGCGATCGACAGCGCGTCGCCGGACGGCGTCAGCTACAAGTCGGCGGCCTCGCTGGTCGGGCAGAAGCCGATCCTGCTCGTCACGGTCGCCGCCGGGCCGGCGCCCAGCGTGCGGATCCTCCAGCCGCCCGAGGGCGCCAGCTTCTTCGTCGGCGACCCGATCACGCTGCAGGGAACGGCGACCGACATGGCCGGGGACGACCTCTCCGGCTCGCTCGCCTGGCGCTCGGACCTCCAGGGAGACCTCGGCGGCGGCGCGACCGTCAGCACGACGCTCGCCCGGGGCGACCACACCATCACCGCCGCGGTGACGGACGGCCTCGGGCTCACGGGCGAGGCGCGGCTCCACGTGAGCGTCACTCCGCAGCCGGCGGCCGACACGCCGCCGCTGGTGGCGATCACCGCGCCGCTCGCCGGCCGTGCGTACACGGCGGGCGTGCCGATCCAGTTCGTCGGCACCGCGAACGACCTGGAGGACGGGGACCTCACGGCCAGCCTCGCCTGGACCTCCGACCGTGACGGCACCCTCGGCACGGGCGGGAGCTTCACCAGGCCCCTCAGCGCCGGCATGCACCGCATCACGGCGAGCGCCACCGATGGAGGGACGCTCACCAGCTCGGCCGAGGTGATGATCACGGTCGAGGCGCCGACTACCCTCCAGGTCGTCCCGACCGCCGATGCGTACGTCGACTCGGCTTCGGCGTCTGCGAACTTCGGCGCGAGCTCGATCCTGAGCGTGAATTCTGCGCGCACGACCTATCTTCGCTTCACGGTGAACGGCATCGGTACGCGGCAGGTCGTGCGGGCTGCCCTCCGCCTGCAGGTCGACGGCTCCTCGGCTGCGGCGAGCCCGGCCGGCGGCACGGTGCATACGATCAGCAACGGCACCTGGGGCGAGCGGACGATCACCGCCAAGAGCCGGCCGCTCGTCGACGGTCCCGCCTTCGGCAGCGTGGGAGCCGTCAAGCCGGGGCAGGTGGTCGAGTTCGATCTCACCGGTGCCGTCACCGGCGACGGCACCTACGACCTGGCGCTGGTCAGCCCCTCCGCGGACAACGCCAATTACCGCTCGCGCGAGACGTTGACCCCGCCGAAGCTCGTCCTCGCGCTCTCGGGCAATGCGCCGATCGTCGCCATCACGGCGCCGCCGAACCAGGCGGTCTTCCCGCTCGGCGCCGCGGTCGCGTTCACCGGCGTGGCGACCGACGTCGAGGACGGCGACGTCAGCCCCGGCCTGCAGTGGACGTCGAGCCTCGACGGCGACCTCGGCACCGGCGCACGCCTCTCGTCGTCGTCGCTCCGGGTCGGTACGCACACCATCACCGCCGCGGCGACCGACTCCAACGGCCATCCCGGCCAGGCCCGGATCGCCGTACGCGTGCGCGGCCCGAACGCGGCGCCCGCGGTCACCATCACCGCGCCCGCGGACGGCGCGTCTGCGCCCGCCGGCACGCCGGTCATCCTCGCCGCCACCGCCACCGACGACTTCGACCCCGACCCGAGCGCGAGCATCCGCTGGTCGTCGAGCCTCGACGGCGACCTCGGCGCGGGCGGCGCGCGCACCGTCGTCCTCCGCCATGAAGGCGTCCACGTGCTCACCGCCGCCGTGACCGACTCCGACGGCGCCACGGGCACGGCGAGCGTCACCTTCACCGTCAACCCGACGCCGCCGGTGGTGACGATCGTCGCGCCCGCCGAGGGGACGAGGGTCTTCCAGGGCACGCCGCTGCCCTTCACGGGAACGGCCATCGACGCCACCGACGGCGTCCTCTCGAACACGCTCCATTGGACGTCGAGCCTCGACGGCGACCTCGGCGCCGGCGCGAGCATCACCGCCGGGACGCTCGGGATCGGCACGCACGTGATCACCGCGCGCGTCGAGGACGCCGGCGGTCTCGCGGGCGAGGCGACCCGCACCGTCGTGATCCGGCCGCCGAACGTGCCCCCGGCCGTCACCATCCAGGCGCCCGCGGACGGGGCGGCGCTCCTCGCCGGCCGGCCAATCGTCCTCGCCGCCACGGCCGCGGACGCCGAGGACGGCGACCTCGGCGCCCGTGTGCGCTGGACCTCGAGTCTCGCCGGCACGCTCGGCACCGGAGGGACGCTGACCGTGCCGGCGCTCGCGCCGGGCGCCCAGACGCTCACCGCCACGGTCACCGACCGGGACGGCGCCGTCGCCGGCGCCAGCGTCCACGTCAGCGTGAGCCCCTCGGTGCTGGCCTTCGTCCCCGTGGCCGATACCTACGTGGATGCCGCGACGCCCACCAAGGTCTACGGCACCGCGCCCGGACTGCTGGCCGGCAGCTCTCCCGTGCGCCAGGCCTTCCTGCGCTTCCAGGTGGCCGGCGTCGGGCCCTTCGCCGTCCAGCGAGCCATCCTGCGCCTCACAGCCGGCAAGGGCAGCAGCGACGGCGGCCGCGTCGGCGGCGCCGTCTACGCGCTTGCAAGCCCGGCCGCCTGGTCGGAGGCGAAGACCACCTACAACACCCGTCCCGCGGTCGTGGGCACACCGCTCGCCACCCGCCTGACGGCGATCAAGCCCGGCCAGGTGGTGGACCTCGACGTGACCTCCGCGCTCGGGTCCGACGGCGTCTACGACTTCGCGCTGCTCAACACGAACCGCGACTGGGTGCGCTACCAGAGCCGCGAGGGCGCGAAGAAGCCCGAGCTCCTCCTGACGCTCGAGCCGGACACGGCGCCGACGGTCATCGTCACCGCCCCGGCGCCCGCCGCCGTGAGCAGCCCGGGCGCGCCGGTCACCTTCGCGGGCGCGGCCAGCGACGCCGAGAGCGGCGACCTGAGCGGCCGGATCCAGTGGGCGTCGGACCGGGACGGCGCGCTCGGCAGCGGCCCCACGATCACGGTGGCGACGCTCAGCCCCGGCCCGCACACCATCTCGGCGCGCGTGACCGACCCGAGCGGTCTGACCGCCGAGGCCGAGACGACCGTGGTCGTCGATCACCCCCCGGCGGTCACGATGGACACGCCCGCCGACGGCGCGGTCGTGTTCACCGACGCCGGACCCATCACGTTCACGGCCACGGCCGTCGACGCGGAGGACGGCGACCTCGCCGGCGCCCTCGGCTGGACCTCGAGCCTCGACGGCCCGCTCGGCACGGGCGGCAGCGTGAGCCGCGCGCTCACCGTCGGTCTCCACACGGTCAGCGCCGCGGTCACCGACACGCGGGGTGTCACCAGCCAGGCACGGATCGGGCTGCGCGTCCGCGCGCCGAATGCGCCACCCGTGGTCACCATCGCCGCACCCGCCGACGGCGCCGCCGTGCCGGCGGGCCCCCCCGTCTCCCTGGCCGCCACCGCCACCGACGACTTCGACGGCGACCTGAGCAGCCGGATCGAGTGGAGCTCGGACGTCGCCGGGCCGCTCGGCACCGGCGCGACGCGCACCCTCACGCTGCACGAGGGGACGCATCGGCTCACGGCCACCGTGACCGACTCCGACGGCGCGCCGGCGTCGGCGACGATCACGCTCACCATCACGCCCACGCCGCCGGTGGTGACGATCGACGCGCCGGTGCCGGGCGCGCTCGTGTTCGCCAACCTGGGCGCCGCCTTCGGGGCGAGCGCCATCGACGCCACCGACGGCGACCTGTCGGACCGTCTCGTCTGGACCTCGGACATCGACGGGCCGCTCGGCAGCGGCGCGAGCTTCTTCGCCAACACGCTCAGCGTGGGCACGCACCGCGTGACGGCGACCGTGGCCGACGCGGGCGGCCTCACCGGCGGCGCGGAGCGCATCGTCGTGGTGCTGCCGCCGAACACCTATCCCGCGATCGCCATCGACGCCCCGACCGACGGCGCCGCGCTCTTCGCCGGCCTGCCGCTCCTGCTGGCCGCGCATGCGATCGACGAGGAGGACGGCGAGCTGAGTGGGGCCATCCGCTGGAGCTCGGACCGCGACGGCCCGCTCGGCACCGGGGCGATGCTCACCATGGCGAACCTCTCGGCCGGCGCCCACACCATGACGGCGAGCGTCACCGATGCCGCGGGAGCCACCAGCGCCGCCAGCGTGAGCGTCGTGGTGGGCGCGCGGACGATCGCGCTCGCGCCGGTGGCCGACACCTACGTCGACGCCAGCAACCCGGGTGTGAAGTTCGGGTCCGCCACGTCGCTCTTCGTCGACAACTCGCCCGTCAAGCAGGCCTACCTGCGCTTCGACGTGCGCGGCATCATGCCGCCGTTCACCGTGCAGCGCGCGCGCCTGCGGCTCACGGCCGCCTCGTCCAGCGCCGCCGCCAGCGCGAGCGGGGGCCGGGTGCAGACGATCGTGGCCGGAAACCTCGCCTGGTCCGAAGCGTCCACCACCTGGGCCACGCGCCCCGCGCTCGACGGCCCGACGCTCGCCGCCCGGGGCGCCGTCACCGCCAACCAGGTGGTCGACTTCGACGTGACGGCGGCGGTCCCGAGCGACGGGATCTACAGCTTCGGGCTCGCCACCACCTCGAGCGACGAGGTCGTCTACCGCAGCCGCGAGGCGACCACCGGCAGGCCCGAGCTCCTCCTCGAGCTGCACGGCCCCGATGACCCCGTGGTGACGATCGCCGAGCCGGGGAACGGCGCGCAGGTTTCGTCCGGGCAGGAGGTGGTCTTCAGCGCCGCCGCCGTCGACCGTCAGGACGGCGACCTCTCCCCCCGCATCCAGTGGACGTCCAGCCTCGACGGCCCGCTCGGCACGGGGGCCTCGTTCGCCCGCGTGCTGAGCCCCGGCACGCACACCATCGCCGCCACGGTGACCGACTCGAGCAACGTGCCGGGCAGCGCCACGGTGGTGGTGACGGTCACCTCCAACGGCAACCTCGGCTTTCGGGACTTCACGTACCCGGCTGCGGTCGGCACCGGGATGTCGAACGAGGCCACGGCCCAGAAGCCCGAGAGCCACCTCTGGTTCGTCGACGGCACGTGGTGGGCCACGCTCTACAGCGGCGCCGCGCACGCGCACCACATCCACCGCCTGGATCGCAGCACGCAACGCTGGATCGACACCGGCGTCTTCATCGACGAGCGCCCGATGAGCCGTCAGGACTGCCTGTGGAACGGCGAGAAGCTGTACATGGTCTCGCGCACCGGCTACCTGGCGCCCGGGACCAACCGGCTGCTCCGCTACTCCTACGACCCGACGCTCGGGACCTACGTTCTCGACGCCGGCTTCCCGGTCGAGCTCCCAGGCGGCGGCACCAACTCGATGACGCTCGCCGAGGACTCGACCGGCCGCTTCTGGGTGGCCTACACCCGCAACGGCTCGGTGTTCGTTGCCCACTCGCTCGACGACGACCTGCACTGGTCGGCGCCGTTCGTCCTGCCCGCCACCCAGGGCCTCCCCGTCGCCACCACCACCACCGAGCTCGCGGGCGTCATCGCGATGAACGGGAAGATCGGGGTCTTCTGGACCAACCAGCGGACCCAGGCCGACTACTTCGCGGTGCACCCCGATGACGCGGCCCCGGGCGCCGGCTGGACCACCGAGGTCGCCGTCGCCGGCAGCAAGGCCGCCGACGACCACTTCAACATGAAGCTCGCCGCCGACGGCAGGCTGTGGGTAGTGATGAAAACGAGCCGCAGCAGTGCGTCCGACACGCTGGTCGGCCTGCTCGTCCGCTCGCCCGACGGAACCTGGTCGCCGATGTACACCGTCGCCACCTTCGCGACGCTCGGCACGCGCGGCCTCGTCCAGCTCGACGAGCTGCACCGCCGCGTCTACATCTTCTACTCGCCGTTCCACCAGTCGATCTACTACAAGACCACCGACATGGACCGGATCGCGCTCCAGGGTGGGCTCGGCATCCCCGTCATCACGAGCACCGCGGTGCGCGACATCAACAACCCGACCGGCACCAAGCAGCCGGTCACGCCGGAGAGCGGGATCGTGGTGGTCGCCTCGAGCCCGGGCGATCTCAGCTACTGGCACAACAGGCTGCCGATCTCCCCCTGACGGGGGTGACGCGCCGTCTCGACCGGCGCGGCGCACCCGTTGTAGAGTCCGCGCGCGATGGGCGACATGCTGGCGGGCCGGGTGGCGGTCGTCACCGGGGGCGGCCGGGGCATCGGCCGCGGCGTCGCGCGGGCGCTGGCCGCCGCCGGCGCCAGGGTGGTGGTGAACGACTACGGCGTCGCCGTCGACGGCCGCGCGCCGTCCACCGGCCCCGCCTTCGACGTCGTCGCCGAGATCGAGCGGGACGGGGGCGAGGCGGTCGCCAACCCGGACTCCGTCGCCGATTGGGAAGGCGCTCGGCGCATCATCGGCACGGCGCTGTCGCGCTTCGGCCGCATCGACATCCTGGTCACCTGCGCCGGCATCCTGCGCGACCGGATGATCTTCAACATGAGCGAGGAGGAGTGGGACGCGGTCCTCGCCGTGCACCTGAAGGGGACCTTCAACTGCGTGCGGCACGCCTGCACCCACATGCGCGAGCAGCGCTGGGGCCGCATCGTCACCTTCAGCTCGGGCTCGGGCCTCTTCGGGAACCCCGGCCAGGCGAACTACGGCGCCGCCAAGTCGGCCATCGGGGGGCTCACCAAGGTGGCCGCCCGCGACCTCGGGAAGTACGGCGTCACGGTCAACGCGATCTGCCCGGTCGCCGGGACACGGATGACGGTCAACGAGGAGGTGCGCCGCGCGCGCGAGCTGCGCAGGCAGCAAGGCATCCAGCGCGAGGACCGGGGTGTCGCCCAGATCGAGGAGCTCGACCCCGACGATGTCGCACCCACCGTGGTCTACCTGGCGAGCGAGCACGCCCGCGGGGTGAACGGGCAGTTCTTCCTGTGCTTCGGGAACACGGTGGCGCTCGTCTCGCAGCCGCGCCCGGTGAAGGCGCTCTACAAGGCGGACGGCAACTGGACGCTCGACGAGCTCGAGCGCCTCGCGCCGGCGACGGTCCTCGAGGGCCTCGTGAACCCGGCGCCTGCGAAGGACGCCTGAGCATGGGTCGGCTCGACGGCAAGGCGGCCGTGGTGACCGGGGCGGGGCGCGGGATCGGCCGGGCGATCGCCGAGCTGCTCGCGGCCGAGGGCGCCGCCGTGGTGGTGAACGACCTCGGCGCCGAGGTCGACGGCCGCGGGAGCCAGGCGAGCGTCGCCGACGAGGTGGTCGCCGCGATCCGCGCGAAGGGCGGCCGGGCGGTCGCGAGCTACGAGAGCGTCGCCGACTTCCAGGCGGCCGAGCGCATCGTCGGCAGCGCGGTCCGCGAGTTCGGCGCGATCGACGTCCTGGTCAACAACGCCGGCATCCTGCGCGACCGCATGCTGTTCAACATGACGGAGGAAGAGTGGGACGCGGTCATCGCCGTGCACCTCAAGGGGACGTTCAACTGCACCCGCCATGCCGCCGTCCACATGCGGCAGCAGCGCCGCGGGCGGATCATCTCGATCTCCTCCACCTCGGGCGTGTACGGCAACTCGGGGCAGGCGAACTACGGGGCGGCCAAGGACGGCATCGCGGGCCTCACGCGCGTCGCGTCCCGCGACCTCGGCCGCTACGGGATCACGGTGAACGCCGTCTGCCCCGGCGCGCTGACGCGCATGTCGCAGACGGTGCCGCCGAGCGTGCGGCGGGCGCGGGCCGAGCGCGGGCTGGAGACGGGATTCGAGGAGCGCGGCTTCCCGCTCCGGAACTTCGGGCCGGAGAACGTCGCGCCGTGGGTGGTCTACCTGGCGACCGACGCGGCCCGGAACGTCAATGGGCAGACCTTCCTGGTCATGGCGGGGCTCGTCGCCCTGCTCAACTATCCCGCCCCGGTGCGGACGATCCAGAAGGCGGGACGCTGGACGCCCGAGGAGATCGCGACGATCTTCCCGCACACGCTCGGGATGGATCTGGTCAACCCGGCGCCGCCGGAGACGGCGCGCTAGGGCGAGGGGGAGGAGGCGGAGACGGTGCGGCCGCCCCGTCTCCGCCGGCGGGAACCGTTTCTCAGGACGGCAGCGGCTCGGACTTCTTGTCGGGCACCGAGAGCGAGGACTCTTCCTCACGGTTGGCTTCCATGAGAGCCCGCAGAATCCGTTCCATGACGGTGATCTCGGTGTTCATCGACATCAGGCTGTCGAGCGTGCCGGCCCAGTGCTCGTCCGGTCCGGCGTCTCCGTTGGAGAGCACCGCGAGATGGCGGGCCGTCGTAAGCACCGCATCCGAAGCGAGTTTCAAGTGAACGGCCAACTCGGTGAAGGTCTCGCGGTCGATTATCATCGTTCCAAGCCCCCTCGGGGGGCGGGAAGTAGCGAAAGCGGTGCCAGCGAGGGGTTCCCCGCACGCTCGACGCGGCGGCCGCGCGCGGGTTTCGCAAGGGTTTGCGGACGGCGCCCGGCGGCGACGCTCTTTCTCCATCTTCTCGCCGGGTTGGACTAGCAAGACGGTCGTAGCCAACGGCGCGATGGCGAACCCGCTCCCCGCAGCCAACATGGCGTCGTCCGAGCACGCCCGGCCCGCGCCGCGGGGGCACGACCGTGCAAACCTGCTTTGGTTCGAAACCTGAGGCAGCCGCGCAAGGACCGGCATCACGTTCCGCGCAGCGAGCGCCACATGATGACCCGCACCGGATCGATGCGCACCACGGGATGGCGCGTCGAGTCATCGAGGCGCATCACCTTGTACTGCGCGTAGCGTGCGCGCAGGAGACGGAGCGCGGCGTCATGCGCGGCCGGTTCGGTGAGGAAGAAAGCCGTGCCGCGCACCAGCACCCACGCGAGCCGCGACCAGTCCTCGTCGTAGTCGTCGACGACGAGCGCAGCGCGAGCGTTCTCGCGCAGGTTCTTGAGCCGCTGGAGCTCGCGGGGCGCGCGGCGCTTCGGCTTCTCGTCGGCGATGAAGTAGAGCGCCGCGTCGTCGAGCGCATAGCAGACGGGGACGACATGCGGGGCGCCGTCTGCGCCCGCGGTGGCCAGGTGCCCGACGCGATGCGTCTCAAGGAAGCGACGCGCTTCCTCGCTCCAGACCCCCATAGCGTGGCTCCCGGCCGGCAAACTCGGCCTGCGCCTCGGCGACGATGTCGCCGTAGCGGCCCTCATATCGCGGCGAGAAGTGGAAGACCTGGAGGCGATGCACGCCGGCGGCGCGCCCCAGCGCGCCGGCCTGCGCCGCGGTCAGGTGATAGCGGCGAGTCGCCTGCTCGAGATCCTCCTCCAGGAACGGTGCCTCGCAGAAGAGGACGTCGGCGCCCGTCGCCAGGCGCGTGACCTTGGCGACGTTGGCCGGCGAGAAGAGCGCGTCCACCACGTAGGCGATCTTCTGGCCCGGGGTCTTCACCAGCAGCTCCTCGCGCAGCGCCGCGAGGGGCCGCCGGCTCCCCGGCACCACCTCGATCGGCGTGTCGGCCGGCGCGCCGGCGCGCACGGCGTCCTTCAACGTGTTGAGCCACCGGCCCGGCCGGAGGCCCGAGGCCGCGAGCGCGTCGGCGCGCACGTTCAAGTGCGTGCGCTCGGTCACGGCATACGCCATCGACACGATGCGGTGATCGAGCGGCACGGCCTCGACCGTGAAGACCGGGTCGGCGAGCACGACGCCGGTGAACGGCCGGGGCGGACCGAGCATCTCGCGCTCGAACCGGCGGCGGGCCGCGAAGCGCCAGTCGGTCGTCTCTCGCTCGCCGATGTCGGTCACCTCGATCACGAAGGGGTATTCCTCGGTCAGGTTCCAGGTGTAGCCGGCGAGCTTGCCCTCGACGCAGTCGGCGAGGCCTGCGGGTCCGTACAGCCGCAGCGTCGCGTCGCGCGCGAGGAAGGCGCGCAGCAGCTGATCGAAGCCCATGAAGTGGTCCATGTGGGTATGGGACACGAAGACCGCCTCGATCGGCAGGAGCACGGGCGCGGGCGTCCGGTCGATCCGTCCGAGATCGACGAGCAGCGCACGCCCCTGCCACCGGAGGTTCAGGAGGAGCGCCGGGTCGCCGGTCTGTCCGTTCAGCAGCCGGGGTCGGAAGGTCGACTTCATGGGTCCGCCGATTCTAGAGAGCGTGCCCGCCGCCCGCCAGCCGGTTTGGCCGGACCGACGCCCAGCCGCTATAAGGGGCGCCCGTGTCGCCGGGGCCGCGCGCGCTCGTCTTCGACTTCGACGGCGTCATCGCCGACGACGAGCCGCTGCACCTGGCGGCCTTCCAGCGCACGCTGGCGGCGGAGGGCGTCACGCTCGCCGCCGACGCCTACTACGCGCGCTACCTCGGCTTCGACGACCACGACGCGATCGTGGCGGCGCTCCGCGAGGCGGGGCGACCGGTGACGCCGGAGCGCACCGAGGAGCTCATGGCGGCGAAAGCCGGCCACTTCCTCGACCTGGTGCGCGACGGCGTCCGCATCTTCCCGGGCGTGCCGGAGTTCGTGCGCGCGGCCGCGGCGCGCGTCCCCCTCGCCATCGCGTCCGGGGCGCTGCGTCGCGAGATCGCCCTCATCCTCGCCCAGGCGGGCCTCACCCGGGCCTTCGCCGCGATCGTGAGCGCCGAGGACGTCGAGGAGGGGAAGCCCTCGCCGGCGACTTTTCTCTGCGCCCTGGCGCGGCTGCGCGAGCGGGTGCCGGACCTGGCAGCCGAGCACTGCCTCGTCGTCGAGGATTCACGCGCCGGCATCGAGGCCGCCCGCCGGGCGGGAATGCGCTGCCTGGCGGTCACCAACTCGTACGCCGCCGAGGCGCTGGCCGATGCCGACCTGGTGGTGCGGTCGCTCGAGGAAGTGGGATGGGAGCGGCTCGAGGCGCTGTTTTAGCAAGCTCGCGGCTCGCTCTACGGCTCGAGCAGGATCATGCTCGCCGCCTCGGCCACCATCTCCTGGGCGATCTCGCGCAGCGACTTCTCGGGCGCCTCGAGCTTGGCGACGAGCGTCGAGAGCACGGCGAAGTAGCGCTCCTTCGTCTGGAGGCTCATCGCCGCCACCCGGCCGTCTATCGCCTTGACGAGCCGCCGGTGGGTGGCGCCGATCTGCCGGTCGAGGTCCTTGTCGAGCGACTCGTTCGCGCGCGCGCTCATGGGCGCGGGAGTATAGAGAGGCGGCCCCGCCGGTTCAACGCGAAGACGGTCGTGCTCGGGGTTCTCTTGGCTGCGACTGCTGCGGCCGTCGAAGTCCCGGGAGCGGGCGGTCGTCTCACGGCCGGCGGCTACGTCGATGGCCTGGCGGTCGCCGAGACCGAGGGCGGCAAGCGCGAGCGGCCGCAGGCGCTGCTCGACGTCCACCTGGACGGCACCGCCGCCCGCTGGCTGCGCGGTCGGCTCGAGATCCGCGAGCGCGTCGGTGGACCGTTCGAGGGCGGCTCGGGCGCGGGCCTGTACGACTGGTCGCACATCTACCAGAACCGCTCGCCGTCCACGGAGGTGAGCGAGGCGTTCGCCGACGTTCACCTCCGTCGCGCCGACCTCCGCGTCGGCGTGCAGAAGATGGCCTGGGGAAAGCTCGACGGCATCCCGCCGACCGACATCGTGAACCCGCGCGACTATCACGATCCGCTGGTCCAGGACTTCGAGGAGCGGAAGATCGGCATCCCCGCCGCGCTCGGCACCTACTACCTGCCCGACCTGCCGCGGCTGGCGCTGACGGGCCTGCGCGCGACGCTGGTCTACGTCCCGCTCGCCGTCCCGCCGCGGCTGGCCCTGCTCGACGAACGCTGGTTTCCCCAGAGCCTCGTGCCGCCGAGCCGGGTGGTGGTCTCGCGCGCGACGCTGGCGCGGGCGGGTCTCCCGTCCGCCACGGGGCTCGTCCTCCCGGTGATGCTCCGCACGCAGAACCATCGGCCGCCGCGGCGGCTCGATGCCGGCGCGGTCGCGCTCCGTCTGGGCGGCACGTCGGGGGAGAGCGACTGGGACCTGTATCACTACACGGGTCCCGAGACCGGGCCCGACGTCGACCTCCGTCCGGAGCTGCAGCTCCTCTCGCTCACGCCGCTCGCCGCCCGCGTCGTCAGCCGGCTCCGCCAGGCGCACGACCCGATCCACATGACGGGAGCGGACTGGGCGATGCCGCTCGGAGGCTTCACGCTGCGCGCCGAGGCGGCGTGGCTCGACGATCGGCCGTATCTCCGCCGCTCGAGCGACCTCATCGCTCAGCCGGCCCTCGCGCGGCTGCCGCTGAAGCAGATCACGCGAGAGCTCCTGAAGCGTCACCGCGTCGCGGTGCCGCTCGGCGCCCTGTTTCCTTCCTTCGACACGGTCGAGTGGGGCGCCGGCGCGGACTACCTCTGGCACGGCTACCAGCCGCTCCTCCAGGTGAACCAGATCGCGTTCCTCGAGCCCACCCCTCCGCTCGTCGTCAACGACCCCGAGACCCGCCTCGTGGCCTCGCTCCACAAGCGCTATCTCGGCGAGCAGATGGAGGTCGAGGTGAAGGGCGTGTGGGCCTTCGAGCGGCAGGCGTGGTTCGTCTTCCCGCGGGTATCGTATCGGGTGCGCGACGACCTCCGCCTGCGCCTCGGCTACCTGGCGATCGGCGGGCCGCGGCTGTCGCTGATCGGGCAGTTCCGGGCGAACGACGAGTTCGTCCTCGATGCCCGCTACAGCTTCTGAGCGGTGGAATCCCGGCGCGCGCCGACGCTACGCGAGGCGGGGACCGTGCCCGCGCATCGCGTGCCAGACGGCCCTGACCACGGCCACTTCCTGCCCCCGGTCGAAGCGGTAGTAGACGTGGTATCAACTCCGGCGGAGCAAGACTCGCCGGATGCGACGCATGCCGGTCGCAGCGTACGCCGCTCCGGCCTCGGGAGCGGCCGCAATTCGCCCCAGTGCCTCCTCAAGCTCTTCTATGAAGAGCGTCGGCGCGTCCTGCCTGTTGACCCTCCACCACTCCTCGATCGCCCTGATCTGCGTCTCGGCTCGCGCTGCGACGAGGACCCGCGTCCGACTCACGATCTGGCGCGCTTGAGGTCTGCCAGGACCTCTGACGCCGGACGCACGCGGCCGCTACGGACATCTTCCTCCGAGGCGGCGAGCGCTGCGTGGAGACGGCGACGCTCCTCGTCATCCAAGCCGTCCCACGCGTCGGCCGGGACGAGTTCGATCTCGGTCCCCTCCGGTAGGTCGGTAGGCTCGTCGACCACGATGCGACCGCCCTTCACGCGCGCCTTCAGAGGCTTCATGATCTACCGTAGCCTAGCGCGGGAGGGTGGGAGCCCGCAATCTCGGATATCGCCGGTTCGCACATGATCTCAGGATAAACGCCGTGACTCACGCGCCCGACGTCGTCCCGATCTGCCTGCGCGTCCCCCGCCGCGAGATTGCCTACGTCAAGTTCGTCTTCGAGTCGTACGAGGGTGTGGCGACCGTGCGCACGCTCGACCGCCACCGAGCGACGCTCGTCGTGCTGACCACCAGGGACTTCGAGCGCGTGGCGCGCGCCGTCGTCGCGTCGCTCGCGGCCGAGGGCGTGTGCGAGGAGTCGGCGCCGCCGGCCGATTTCGACGGGGACTGGCTCGGGCCCGACGACGACGCGTGACGCGTCAGGGCTGCCCCGTCCCCTCCGCCGGGACCGCGGCAGGCGCCGGCCGCGCCGCGAACAGCGCGACCACGATGCTCACCCCGTAGAGCACGAGCAGCGGCGCCGCCATGAGGAGCTGCGAGGCGACGTCGGGACCCGGTGTCAGCACCGCGGCGACGATGAAGATGACGACGATTGCGTAGCGCGCCCACGCGATCAGGTGGCGGTGCGTCACCACGCCGATGCGGGCGAGGAAGAAGGTCACGACCGGCAGCTCGAAGGTCGCGCCGAAGGCGAGCAGCATGCGCGAGGCGAACGCCAGGTACTCGCTGATGCGGATCTGGGGGGCCACGCCGATGGAGGTGAACTCGTCGAGGAAGAAGCGGTAGGCGACGGGGAAGACGAACCAGTAGCAGAAGGCGGCCCCGGTCAGGAAGAAGGCAGAAGCCGCGATCGAGAACGGCACGGCGAGACGCTTCTCCTTCTCGTAGAGGCCGGGCGCGATGAAGCGCCAGGCCTGGAAGAAGATCACCGGGCTCGCCGCGAAGATGCCGGCGATGAAGGAGACCTTGAGCTTGGTGAAGAACGCCTCCGTCACCCCCGTGCCGATGACCAGCGCCTCGCTGGGCCGCAGCGCGGCGAGGGGATGGAGGAGGAACGCGAAGATGTGCTCGGAGAACGCGTAGCAGACCGAGAACCCGACGCCGACGGCGACGAGGGCGCGCACGATCCGCCAGCGCAGCTCCTCGAGATGCGCGGTGAGCGGCATCCGCGCGTCGGTCTCGGGACCCATGGGGGCCGCCCCCGGTCAGGTCTGGCCGGAGGTGGGTTTGTCCGGAGCGGGTGGCGCTTGCGGGGGCAGGCTCGCCGTCGCACCCGGCCGGGCGGCAGGACGCTCGGGCTCGTCCTCGCGCAGCGCCTGCGTCTGGAACTCCTCGACGATCTCGCTCGTCTGCCGCCGGAACTCGGCGATCGCCTTGCCGAGCGTGCGCGCGACCTCCGGCAGCCGTTTGGGACCGAGGACCACGAGCGCGACCACCAAGATCACGATCAGCTCGGGCATGCCGATGCCGAACATTCGCGGCGAGGGTAGGCAAAAGGGTATCGAGTGTCAATTGAGCGCCGTCGCGGCTCGTGGGGTGGTCTGCTATCGTCGCCTCGATGACGGGCGGTACGGCCGTCGTTTCAGACGCCCGTATGCTGGCGCACGACCCGGGTCGCAGCCATCCCGAGCGCGCCGACCGTCTGCGAGTGCTCCTCGATCACCTCGAGGACGCACCGGGACTCGTCCGGCTTCACCCGCGCCTCGCGACCGAGGACGAGCTCGCGCTCGTCCACACGCGCGCACACATCGAACGCGTCGCGCGCACGGCCGGAAGGCCGCGCGTCGTCTTCGACCCGGACACGAGCGCGTCCGCCGACTCCTACGAGGCGGCGCGGCTCGCCGCCGGCAGCCTGCTCGTCGGCTGCGAGGCGATTCTCGCGGGCGAGGTCGCGAACGCCTTCGCGCTCGTGCGTCCCCCGGGCCATCACGCCGAGCGGGAGCGCGCCATGGGGTTCTGCCTCTTCAACAACGTGGCGGTGGCGGCGGCGTTCCTCGGCACCAAGGGCATCCGCCGGGTCGCGATCATCGACTGGGATCTGCACCACGGCAACGGCACGCAGCACCTCTTCGAGGAAGACCCCGACGTGCTGTACGTGTCGACGCACCAGTATCCCTACTACCCCGGCACGGGCGGGGCGGAGGAGGTCGGGCAGGGCGCCGGCGCCGGGCGGACGCTCAACCTGCCGTTTCCCGCCGGCTTCGGCGACGCGGAGTACGCCGAGGCCTTTCGCGAGGTCGTGCTGCCCGTCTGCCGCCAGTTCGCACCCGAGTTCGTCCTGGTGTCGGCCGGTTTCGACTGCGATCATCGCGACCCGCTCGGTGCCATGGCGGTCACACCCGCCGGGTTCACCGCCATGGCACAGGCATGCACCCAGCTGGCGGGGGAGAGCGCCGGGGGGCGGATCGCGGCCGCGCTCGAGGGGGGATACGACCTCCGCGCCCTCGTCGAGGGGGTCGACGCCGTCCTCGCCGCGATGCGCGGGACGGGCGGCTCTGCGCCGCCGGCGACGGGCGAGGCGCGCCGCGTCCAGGCGGTGCTGGCCCGCGTGCGGGCTGCCCACGCGGCCTACTGGCGGCTCTGAGCGGTTTCGCCGGGCGCCGTCAGTCCGTGTCGGCGGGCGGCGCCTCGGCGGGCGCGGCCGCCGGCTCGATGGCCTCGGGGGCGCTCGCATAGCGCGTCGGCTCGGTGCCGCTGACGAAGACCTCGAGCTCGGCCTCGCCGCCCGGCACCGCGCGCAGGCCGGAGGCCGGGTCGATCTGGGCGAACGTCACCCCGTCCGGCACCGGGAAGTCGACGACCGGCCGGTCGCCGAGCGCCTGCTTCATGAACTCCGTCCAGATGGGCGCCGCGGCGTGGCCGCCCGTCTCGTGGGCGCCGAGCGAGCGCTCCGAGTCGAAGCCGACCCAGACGCCCGCAAGGAGATCGGGAGTGAAGCCGATGAACCAGGCATCGTGGGTGTCGTTGGTCGTGCCCGTCTTGCCCGCGACCGGCCGCCCCAGCTCCGCGGCCTTGCGGCCGGTCCCGTGCTTGACCACCGACTCCATCATGTTGGTGACGACGTAGGCGGTGGCCGGACTCATCACCGGCTCGAAGTGCGGCCGCGTGTGTCCGAACTCGAGCGGGTTCGCCTCGCTGTCGGTGACGCGGGTGATGAAGATCGGATCGAAGCGCTTGCCGAGCGTGGCGAAGACGCCGTAGGCCCGGACGAGCTCGAGGGGGGTCAACTCGGCGCTGCCGAGGGCGAGCGACAGGTTCCGCGGCAACGTGGCCTCGAGCCCGAAGCGGCCGAGTGACTTGCGCACGTAGTCGATGCCCATGGCGTCGACCAGCCGCACCGTCACGCTGTTCAACGAGCGGGCGAGGGCCTGGCGCAGGGGAGTCGGGCCGAAGTATTTACCCTCGTAGTTGCGCGGCATCCACGGCGGCTGATTCCCGTTCGGCAGCTCGATGGGGGCGTCGAGGACGATCGAGGCCGGCGTGTAGCCGTGCTCGATCGCCGCGGCGTAGATGAGCGGCTTGAAGCTCGAGCCCGGCTGGCGGTGCGCCTGGACCGCCCGGTTGAACTGGCTCCGGTTGAAGTCGTAGCCGCCGACCATCGCCTTCACCTCACCGGTGTACGGGTCGAAGGCGACGAGCGCGCCCTCGACCTGCGGCTCCTGATCGAGCGCGAAGCGCGCCGTCCCGTCCCCGGCGCGGCCCGCCTGCGTGACCGAGATGACGTCGCCCGCCCGGAAGCTCCCCGGTGCGACGCGCGTCTTGCCCCACACGAGCGCGTCCGCGGGAAGCGTGCCCCGGTCCCCCGGCGTGTGCACGACCAGGCCGCTCGGACGGACCTCCGTGACGATCGCGCGCACCGGCCGTCCGGCCTGCGCCGCGCCGCCGGCCGCGAGGTGCGCCAGGAAGGCGTCCCCCTTGCGGGGGTCGAGGTGGCGGATCGGCCCGCGGAAGCCCTGACGCCGGTCGAGCTCGGTGAGGCCCGCGCGGAGCGCCTCCTCGGCCGCGCGTTGCATGCCGAGGTCGACGGCCGTGTAGACCCGCAGCCCGAGCTGATAGGGGGCCGTGCCGCCGTAGCGCTCCTCGAGGAGTCGGCGGACGTGCTCGACGTACCAGGGCGCGGCGAGATAGGTGCCGGGACGGTGCGGCGTGAAGGTGAGCCGCTCCGCGCGGGCGGCGGCGTACTGCTCGGCATTGATGAAGCCCTCGGCGCGCATGCGCTCGAGGACGTAGTGCTGCCGCGCCAGCGCCTGCTGGGGGTGGCGCTGCGGGTCGTAGCGGCTCGGCGCCTGGGGGAGCCCGGCCAGGAGGGCCGCCTGCGCGATGGTGAGGTCGCCGACGTCGACGTCGAAGAACGCCCGGGCCGCCGCCGCGACCCCGTAGGCGCCGGCGCCGAAGTAGATCTGATTGAGGTACAGGTAGAGGATGTCGTCCTTCGAGAGCTTCGCCTCCAGCCGGAACGCCAGGACGAGCTCCTTCACCTTGCGCTCGTAGCTGCGCTCGGGCGACAGGAGGAGCGCCTTCACCACCTGCTGCGTGATCGTGCTGCCGCCCTGGACCACCTGATGGTGCAGGAGGTTCGCCACGAAGGCGCGGAGAATGCTCAGCGGGTTCACGCCGTGGTGCCGGTAGAAATCGGCGTCCTCGGCGGCCAGAAAGGCGAGGCGCACGTGCGGCGGGATGGCCGCCAGCGGGACGAGGTAGCGGCGCTCGACGTAGAACTCGCCGATCAACGCCCCGTCGTCGGCGAAGATGCGGGTGGCGACCGGCGGCTGGTAGCGCAGGAGCTGGTCGACCGGCGGCAGGTCCGTGGTGACCTCCCGGTAGACGACGAATCCCGCGACGCCGGCGGCGAGGAGCCCCGCCACCACGCTCCAGGCGAGGATGCGCCGGAGCACGCCCGCCCGCCGTGGTCGTGCCATCGTAACCGATCGCACGTTACCCGGCGCGCCCCGCGGAATCAAAGCCGGCGCGGTACGGTTGACGGGGGCGCGTCTTTGTCCGTACGGTTTGCGTCGGATGGACTCGAGCGCGCCGCCGGCCCTCCACTGCGCGCGCTGCGGCGCCGCCGTCGACGGCACGCGGCACACGCGGACCGGCTATGTCGTCGGCTACTACCTCCTGCGCACCGGCCGCACGGAAGACGCTGCCGTGCGGCGCCGGGACGACGAGGCGCCCATCACGTACCGGCGCGTGCTGGAGCCCGTCGACGTGGTGAGCTGCCCGCGGTGCTTCGGCGAGCCAGAGGTGCGCCGCCTCTGGCTCGGTTTCGGCGACCAGCCATGAGCGTGAGCGAAGGATATCCATGAGCGTGAGCGAAGGATATCCATGAGCGTGAGCGAAGGATATCAATGAGCGACCCGGCGGGACCCCTGCCGCGCGTCAAGGAGCCGCATCTCGCCGGCCGCTGGTACCCCGCGGCTGCGGACGTGCTGGCGGCGTCGGTGCGTGAGATGCTGGCGAGCGGCGCCCGTCGTCCCCGCACCGACGCCATCCTCGTCCCGCACGCCGCCTACGAGTACTCCGGCCCGACCGCGGCGCGCGGCTTTGCCGCCGCGGGAACGGGCTGGCGGCGGGCGCTCGTCCTCGCGCCGAGCCACTTCGCCGCGTTTCGCGGCGCCGCAGTCCTGCCCATGACCGCCTACCGGACGCCGCTCGGCCTCCTCTCGATCGATCAGGAGGCGCTCGGCGCGCTCACGCGCTGCCCGCTGATCCGTGCCAACCCCGCGGTCTTCGTCCGCGAGCATGCCGTCGAGATCCAGCTCCCCTGGCTGCAGGTGATAGATCCCGGGACGGCGATCGTGCCCGTGCTGGTCGGACGGCTCGACGCCGGTGACGGCGAGACGCTCGCCGGGGCGCTGCGGCCATGGATCGCGCCCGGGACGCTCGTCGTCGTGAGCTCGGACCTCGTGCACTACGGCCGGCGGTTCGACTACCTTCCCGTGCCGCCGACCGACCGGGCGACGGTCGCCGGCGCCGTCGCCCGGCTCGACGGCGGCGCGCTCGAGCACGTCACCGCCTGCGACATCGAGGGGTTCGGGCGCTACGTCGAGTCGACGGGGGCGACCATCTGCGGGCGCTACCCGATCGAGGTGCTGCTGCGCGCCCTGCCGGCGGGCAGCCGTGGCGAGGTGCTGGCGCACACGACGTCGCTCGACGCGAGCGACGAGCACGACCACGTGGTCGGCTACGCGGCGGTCGCGTTCACGGCGGGCTCATGAGCGCGAGCGAAGGATATCGATGAACGTCCCGTTTCTCGATCTCGCGGCGCAGGACCGGGAGGTCGGCCGCGAAGTCCAGGCGGCGGTGGCCGAGGTGCTCGCCAGCCACGCCTTCGTGCTGGGACCGCACGTCGAGCGCTTCGAGGCCGCGATGGCGGCGTACTGCGGCGTGCCGCACGCGATCGGCGTCGCGTCGGGCACCGACGCCCTGTTCCTCGCGCTCGGCGCCCTGGGCGTCGGACCGGGCGTGAGCGTGCTCACGACGCCGTTCAGCTTCTGGGCCACGGCGAGCACGGTCGTCCGCCTGGGGGCCAGGCCGCTCTTCGCGGACATCGACCCGGCGACCTTCAACCTCGACCCGGCGGCGGCCGAGGCAACGCTCGCGGCGACGCGCGAGCGCGTCGTCGGGCTCTTGCCGGTCCATCTCTTCGGGCGGCTCGCCCCGATGCGCGCGCTCGGCGCGCTCGCCGAGCGCCACGGGCTGTGGGTGGTCGAGGACGCGGCGCAGGCGGTCGGGGCGCGGGCCGACGGCGTCAGGGGAGGGGCGTTCGGTCGCGCGGGCTGTCTCTCGTTCTACCCGACCAAGAACCTGGGCGGTCTGGGCGACGGCGGCATGGTGCTGACCGGCGACACCGCGCTGGCGGCGCGCGTGCGTCAGGAGCGACACCAGGGTCACTCGGCGACGCCGTACGTGCACGCGTCGCTCGGCCTCTGCTCCCGGCTGGACGCGGTGCAGGCGGCGGCCCTCGGCGTCAAGTTGCCCCGCCTGGACGGGTGGAACGCCCGGCGGCGAGCCATCGCCGAGCGTTACGGCAGGCTCTTCGCGGAGGCGGGGCTCACCGGCCGCCCCGACGCGCCACTCGTCCTTCCCGCGCCGGCGGGGGAGGCGCATGTCTTCCACCAGTACGTCGTGCGGGCGCGCGACCGCGATGCGCTCCAGGCGCGGCTCGCGACGGTCGGGATCGGGGCGCAGGTCTACTACCCGCTGCCGCTCCACCTGCAGCCGCCGCTCGCCGCGCTCGGGTTCCGGCGCGGCGCCTTTCCCGAGGCCGAGCGCGCGGCCGCCGAGGTGCTCGCGCTGCCCATCTACCCGGCGCTCGACGACCGGGCGGTCGACACGGTCGTCGAGGCGGTGGCCGCGTTCTACGGCTGACGGCGAGCCGGCGGTGAGGCGCGGGGCATGAGCAGTCGATGGCTGGCGGGCGCGGTTGCTCTCGCCCTCTCGGGCTGCGTCGTGATCGACGCATCCGACAGCGGCGGCCGTCCCGATCCCGTCAGAGTGGGCCAGCCGCTGACCTACACGATCGCGGTGGAGGCCATCAGCGCCGATACCGGGGTCGTCCTCACCGACATGCCGCCCGCCGAGGCGGCGCCGGTGTCCGCGAGCGCGAGCCAGGGGACGTGCAGCGGCGCGGCCCCCGTCGTCTGCAACCTCGGCGCGCTCGCTACGGGCAGCCGTGCAACGGTGACCATCGTCGTCGTGCCGACGGTCCCCGGCAAGATCACCAACACCGCCAGCGTGACGAGCGATGCGGGCTGCGGCGGGGAAGAGGACGACCGGCCTTGCATGGCGTCCTTCGTGACCGAGGTCGACGACTGCACGCGCGACGCGGAATGTGCGGACGGCGACGTCTGCACCGCCGACACCTGCGATGCCGCGACGCACCTCTGCGCGCACGCGCGCGTCATCACCGCGATGTCGGACCCCAGGCTGCGCATCGGCGGGCTCGACAGCCCGCCGGGCGACGACCGGCTGGCCTTTCGCGGTGCGCTCGCTCTGCCGGCGCCGATCACGCCGCCTCTGGACCCGGTCGCCACCGGCGTCCGGTTTCTCGTCCGGACGCGTGCCGGCGGGGTGGTCGTGGATGCGGACATCGCGCCCGGGCGGTTCGATCCGCGCGCGCGGGTGGGATGGAAGGTCGATCGCCGGGTGCGGCCGACCCGGTGGACGCACGTCGATCGCAGCGCGTCGCCGGCCGGCGGCATCGTCAGGCTGCAGATCCGGGACAGATCCTCGCGGACACCCGGGCTCGTCGGGCTCGTCCTGAGAGCGAGGAAGGGCTCCTACCCGGTGAGCAGCACCGACCCGTCGCTCGACGCCGAGGTCGTGCTCAACCCGACGCAGGGCCAGTGCGGCAGGGCCGTGTTCCTCGCGCCGAGCTGCCGCTTCAGCTCGAGGGCCAGCGTCCTCGAGTGCCGGTGACGTGACGGCCCCCAGCGTTGTCCCCCGGCGGGGCTCCCGCTAAGATCGGCCGCCCCCATGGAGGCGGAGACCCGCAAGGGCCGTCGTCCGCGCCCGAGCCGGGCGAAGGCCGGGCGCACCCACGGCTTCACCGTTCTCGAAGACGTGAGCGCGATCACCGCGCGCTCCGAGGATCTGAAGGAGACCCTCCAGCGCATCGTCGAGGTGGTGGCCGAGCGCACGGGGACCGAGGTGTGCTCGCTCTACATCCTCGACCCGCGCGCGCAGCGCCTGACCCTCTGGGCGACGACCGGTCTCGAGAAGAGCGCCATCGGTAAGGTGACGATGAGCGTCGAGGAAGGCCTGACCGGCATGGTGATCGAGAAGGGCGATCCCGTGATGGTCGTCGACGCCATCGCGCACCCCCGCTACAAGTACTTTCCGGAGACCGGCGAGGAGAAGTACCATTCCTTCGTCGGCGTGCCGATCGCCGAGCGCGGCACGCCGATGGGCGTGCTCGTCGTGCAGACGCTCCGCCGCCGGCGCTTCTCGCGCCACGAGATGCGCCTGCTGCGGGCGATCGCCGGCCAGGTGGGCGCCATCATCGTCCAGGCCCGCCTGCTCGAGGACCTCAAGTCCAAGGAGAAGGAGCGTCGCGAGTACCGCCGGCGCATGGTCGCGGCGATCAAGCGGCTGCAGACCTACGAGAAGACCGCCGAGCGGGCCGAGACGGGAGCTCGCGGCCGCGCCCACGCGCGGCTGGGGGGGCTGCCGGCCGTGCCCGGGTTCGGGCATGGCCGCGTGCATCTCCTCCAGCCCCCGGTCAGCTTCGCGCTCGTGGAGGAGCGCCGGTGCGATGACCTCGAGGCCGAGCGCGAGCGCTTCTGGCGCGCCATCGCCGAGTCGGCTGTGGAGCTCGAGAGCCTGCGCGGCCGGCTCGCCACCCGCTTGCCGGAGTTCGACTGGAGCATCATCGACGCCCACCGCATGATGCTCGAGGATCGGAGCTTCACGAAGAAGGTGGAGGAGGCCATCGCCGACGGGCTGGTTGCCGAGGCGGCGCTGAAACGTGTCGTCGACGAGTACCTGGACGCCTTCGAGCGCATGTCCGCCGGCTATCTCCGCGACCGGGTCGTCGACCTGAAGGACGTGGGACTGCGCATCCTGCGCAACCTCCTCGGCATCGAGGAGCCCGAGCACCCGCTCGCGAAGAACAGCGTGCTGGTGGCGCACGAGCTGACGCTGTCGGACCTGTCGCTGGTCGAGCACGACCACCTGTGCGCCATCGTGCTCGCCACGGGCGGGGTCACGTCGCACGCCACGATCCTCGCCAAGTCGTTCGAGATTCCCACCGTCGTCGGCGTCGAGCACCTGACGGAGACCGTGCACGAGGGCGACGAGCTGATCGTCGACGGCAACTCGGGGGTGGTGTACGTGAATCCGGCCGCCGAGGTGACGCGGGAGTACGAGCGGATCGCCCGCGAGTACCGCGCGTTCAACCGGGAGCTCGAAGGCATCAAGAGCCTGCCGGCGGAGACGCCCGACGGCCGCCGCGTCTCGATGTACGCCAACGTCGGCCTGCTCGCCGACCTGATGTTCGCCCATCGGCATGGGGCCGAGGGGGTGGGGCTCTACCGCACCGAGTTCCCGTTCATCACCTACCGCGAGTTTCCCGACGAGGAGGAGCAGTACCAGCTCTACGCCCGCCTGGTGCGCGCCATGGAAGGCCGCCCGGTCACCATCCGGACCCTCGACGTCGGCGCCGACAAGTACCCCGGCTACATGCGGCTGCCGCGCGAGGACAATCCGTTCCTCGGCTGGCGGTCGATCCGCATCTCGCTCGAGATGCCGGACCTCTTCAAGGTGCAGCTCCGTGCCATCCTGCGCGCCGGGACGCTCGGACGCCTGCGCCTGCTCTTCCCGATGATCTCCAGCCTCGAGGAGATCCGGCGCGCGAAGGAGCTGCTCGAGGAGGCGAAGGCGGAGCTCCGCCGGGAAGGCCGCGACTTCGACCCGAACATGCCGATCGGGATGATGGTCGAGACGCCGTCCGCCGTCTGGCTCGCCACGCGGCTCATCCGCGAGGTGGACTTCTTCTCGATCGGCACCAACGACCTGATCCAGTACCTCCTCGCCGTCGACCGCAACAACCGCAAGGTCGCCCAGCTCTACGAGCCGCTGCACCCCGCCGTGCTTGCGGCGATCCACGAGACGGTGCAGGCGGCCAAGGGGGCGGGCAAGTGGGCCGGCATGTGCGGCGAGATGGCGGCCGACCCGCTCTGCACCATCGTGCTCCTCGGACTCGGCCTCGACGACCTCTCGATGGGCCCGTTCTTCATTCCGGTGATCAAGCGGATCGTCCGCTCGGTGTCCTACTCCGCCGCGCGCGCCATCGCGCGCGACGTGACCTCGATGGGGACGGTGAAGGAAGTGAAGGGCTACCTCTTCGACAGCATGAAGAGCCTCGGCCTCATCGAGCTGCTCGAGATGTATCACTGAGCCGCTACAAGAGGTTCATCGGATCGAACTCCAGGCCGGCGGCGTGCAGCTCGCGGGCGAGCTTCGACTTCCAGGCGCCAGCCGCGTCGAGCGGCTGGTACTCGACGCCGCGAAAGTCGCTGGGCAGCTCGACGCCCTCCTCGTAGAGCGCGCACACCCGATCGCGGGTGAGGCTGGCGATCGAGAAGCCGAGCTCGAAGATCACGTTCTGCCGCGCGCGCGGCCGGAGGGTGCGGCGCTCGGAGGCGAGCGCCCCGACGTCGTCGCCGGTGAGCAGGACGACGGCGAAGGAGACGGGGGAGTGCGCCTCGAGCTTCTCGATCAGCGTTCGGCCGTGAGCTGCCTGCTCGTCGAGCAGGATCGGCTCGAGGCCGAGCTTCATGAGGAAGCGCGCGACCGTCTCCTTGACCGCCACGTTCCGCCCGTGGACGATCAGCACCATTCTCTGCGGCTCTTCCCATCCGGCGGGATCGGACCCGAGCATGAACGGAGAGTGTCCCAAGCGCGTGGCTACCGACTCGAGCTCTCGAATCTCCGCCGTCAGACCGTCGAGCAGGGCGGACCCGGGCACGAGCATGGGCCGGTAGGTCGTCCGTAGATACGCCTCGAGGACCTCGTCGCGAGAGAGCAGAAGCCGCATCAGACGCTGATTGTAGTCGTGCCATGCGTAGTACTCGTCTTCCGCCGCTTGCCAGTCTTGTCTCTCGAGCTGCCCGAGGAGTCGCCGGCCCTGCCGGATCTGATCGAGGACGAGGATCGCGTGGAGGCGAGGCCTCGTGAGGCTCGCACGAATCGGCGGACGCGAGAGCGGCATAGCGCCTCGAACAATCGACGGGTCGACGAAGGTTGAGGGTGCTTAAAGCGTGCCAGCCTCGAGTCGCGAGATGCCGCCCGCCCGTCGACGGAGACGATCGGCCGCGTGCCGAGAATGTTGCGCTCATGTGCAGATCTGTGCAGCGGCCAAGCGCCCTGGGCGAAAAGCCGCCAGTTTGATTTTCTATCTGCTGACGCTTTGTGGCGCAGCGCGGTGCAGCTCGGGGCCGGCATTGACACCGTGCGTAAAGCCTCGCTAGAGGCCTCCCATGTCCGTGCTCGTGGCTGCACTCGGTGGCGCCGTCGCCATCCTCCTCGGGATCGCCTTTCGCCGGGCCGCCGGTGCGGCCGGCGAGCTCGGGGCCCTGGCCGACGCCCTGCCCGGCGCGACGCCCTCCCGCTCGCCCGCCATCGTCTGCCGAACGCTCCGGATCTACTTCATCAAGCCCTCGAAGTACGACGACGCGGGCCGGGTGCAGTACTTCTGGAAGGGAGTGCTGCCCAACAACACGCTCACCGTCCTGGCCGCGCTCAACGACACCTACAACGAGCTGCGGCGCGATCAGGGCGTCTACCTCGAGACGGTCATCTGGGACGAGCAGGTGGACGGACCGATCCTCTCCGCCACGATCCGCGCGATGCAGGAAAAGGCGCTCGAGGACGGCGTCGAGGTCATCATCGGGCTCGCCGGCGTGCAGACCAACCAGTACCCGCGGGGCCGGGACCTCGCCCTCCAGTTCCGTCGCGCCGGCTTCCCCGTGCTCTTCGGCGGCTTCCACGTGAGCGGCCATCCCGAGACCCGCGCCTTCCTGGAGGACTGCGGCATCACCACCGTCGTCGGCGAGGCCGAGACGATCTGGTGCGAGCTGCTCGACGACTACCTCCGGGGCCAGCTGCGGCCGAGCTACAGCGTCACCGACGGCATCCGTGCCAAGACCGGCTCGGGAGAGATCACCGTGCCGGTCATCACCGGCGCCCAGCTCCCGGCGATCAGCGACCCCTACCTCCACCGTTTCGCCTCCTCCAGCATGACGACGCTCGACACCTCACGCGGCTGTCCGTTCACGTGCTCGTACTGCAGCGTGAAGAACGTCATGGGCCGGACGATGCGCGCGCGCGACCCGGAGGCGGTGGTGCGCTGGATCCGCGACGCAGGCGACCGCCACGGCATTCGCTCCCTCTTCATCGTCGACGACGACTTCTTCCGGAGCCCCACCTGGGAGCCGATCCTCGAGGGCATGGCCGCGTACCGCCGTGATGGGCACGACCTTTCCTTCATGATGCAGGTGGACGCCGAGGCGGCGGCCTTCGGCGACCTCCGGCCCGGCGAGCCGCCCTCGTCGCAGCGCCGGAAGTGCGAGCGCTTCCTCGAGCTCGCGGCGGCGGCCGGCTGCTACTCCGCCTTCGTCGGCTTCGAGACCTTCAACCCGCAGAACCTGCTGGCCGCCGCGAAGGTCCAGAACCTGGAAAAGGAGCAGCGACGCCGCAAGGACGAGGCGTCGGATCGGGCGCTCGCCGCCGTCAAGGAGAAGTACCGCCGGGTCGTCCACAACTGGCACCGTCACGGCGTGGCGGTCCACTGCGGCTACATGATCGGCTTCCCTTTCGACGGGCCCGAGTGCGGGCGGCAGTCGGCCGAGTGGCTGCTCGAGGTGGGCGTCGACCTGGCGTCCTTCTTCATCGTGACCCCGCTGCCGGGGACCGAAGACCACGACAAGGCGCTGCGCGAGGGGACCATCCTCGACTGGGACTTCAACAACTACGATTCGCAGCACATGGTCTCGCACCATCCGCGCATGACGACGGCGCAGGTCGTGCAGGCCTACCGGGATGCCTATCTCACCTTCTACTCGGCCCGGAACACGATGCGCTCGCTGCTCACGTTCCACGGGGTGCCCGGTCTCAGCTGGGCTGCCCGCTCGGCGATGTGGCGACAGCGGGCCTACTACTTCTACAGCTACCGCGCGGGTCGGCACCCGATGCTCGGCGGCATCTGGCAGCGGCGGCTGCCGGCAGCGCGGCGGGAAGTGCTGACCGACGAGGAGGCCCGCGGCCACTACCTGGGCGGCGGGATCGTGAGCGCGGAGGGCGTGCGGCTCGGGCTGCCCGCGGCTTGAGAGCGGGTTTTCCGCAACGACGCGCGGGGAATTTCCCGATCTCGCGCCGTCACTTTTGTCTTGGCGCGGCGCGCGGCGGCGCGTAGTATCCGCCGGATGCGCCGCGTGGGACTCCTCGCCACCGTCCTCGCGTCCCTGGTCGCGAGTGCGGCGGGCGGGGAGGAGCGCACCCAGCCCCTGCTCCTCGTCCTCCGCGGCCGCAACCCGCTCGGGCTCGAGCGCTTCATCGCCAGACCGCATCGTCGCTGGCTCGATCCGCACGAGTTCGGGCGGCGCTTCGGGGCATCGCCCCGGTCGCTGCGGAGCGCCACGCGCTGGCTCCGCACGCAGGGCCTGCGCGTGCGCCATCGCTTCGCGGACCGCACCATGATCCAGTTCGACGGGCCGCCGGCGGCGGTGGCGGCGGCCTTCGGCGTGCGTCTCGTTCGCGCGCACGGCCGCTTCCGCAGCGCGCGTCCGCCCCTGCTTCACGCCGAGCTCGGTGCGCTCGACGTGCTCGGGCTCGACGGCGTGCGAGCCGCCCCGCGGTTCGCCGTCGGCCCGGCGGCGCGCACCACGGGAAACCGCTTCTACATCTCACCCGCAGACTTCCGTCGCATCTACGGCCTCGACGCACCCGCCGTCGCCGCGCTTGCCGGCGCCGGCCAGCGGATCAGCATCCCGGCCATCGGCGACGCGGACGGCGCAGCGGTGGCGAACTTCCGCGCCTTCTTCGGCCTCCCCCCGACGACGCTCCACAGCATCGTGGCGGGTCAGGATCCGGGTCCCGGAGACGGGCCCTTCCGGACCGAGGCGACGCTCGACGCCACCTGGGCGGGTGCCGTGGCGCCGGCGGCGCAGATCGAGGTCGTCCGGGGCACCGACCTCTTTCTGATTCTTGCCCGGCAGGTCAACGTCAACCCCGCGCCGGTCATCAGCATCTCGCTTGCGGTGTGCAGCTCGCACGCCGTGCTCCGGCGCCTCGCGCGCGCCGCCGACGCGATCTTCCGGCAGGCGGCCGCCCAGGGCCAGACGGTGCTCGTCGCCTCGGGCGACACCGGAGCCTACAACTGCGGGCGGCGCGAGGTCGACGTGCTGGCCGCCTCGCCGCACGTCACGGCGGTGGGCGGCACGGAGGTCGACCCGCTGCGCGACGACGCCGGCAACGCGGTCGCCTATGGGAGCGAGCGCGCCTGGAACACCGGCTCGACGGCGAGCGGCGGCGGCCGCTCCGACTTCTTCCCGCGGCCCGACTACCAGCGGGGAGGACGCGGCCGCGCCGTGCCTGACGTGGCGGCTCCCGCGGATGATTACCCGATCGGCGTGGGTTCCCACGTCGTGTGCTGCATCGGAGGCACGAGCGCCGCAGCGCCCGCCTGGGCCGGCGTGGTGGCGCTCCTCGCCGAGGCACGCGGCCAGCCCCTGGGGCTGCTCAATCCCACCCTCTATCGCCTGGGACGAAGTCAGAAGCACGGGGGCCCGCGGGTTTTCCACGACGTCGTGCAGGGCTCGACCGGGGTGCGCGTCGGCCGTGCCGTGCGACCCGGCTTCACGGCGCACCGCGGCTACGATCTCACCACGGGCTGGGGCTCTCCCGACGTCCCGGCTCTGCTCGGCGCGCTCGGCGGGTAGAGCCGCTACGGGGCCTCGGGCGACGCCGCCTCGAGCTCCAGGCCGCCCGTCTCCGGCAGGCACGCGTAGGCGAGGACGGCGGCGGCGAGGCCGGCGATCGCGACCAGGGTGATCCCGAGCCCCATGTCGGCGAGCCCAGAACCGAGCGCGCCGGCCGCGGCGAGCCCCGCCATCGCGCCGAGCACGCCGCCCGCCGTGAGCTGCGACGACGCCGTGCCGCGGAGACTCGTCGGAAAGAGCTCCGGCGCCCACGAGCGGAGCACGGTGGTCTTGCCGGCCTGACAGAAGACCATGGCGGTGAAGCTCGGCCAGAGCGCGGCGGGCCCGCCCAGAAAGAAGGCGGCCTCGGCCAGGGCGAGGCCCACGAAGAAGACGACCGCCGCCAGCCGCCGTCCGATCCGATCGGTGAGGCGCCCGCCGAACCAGAAGCCGGGCAGGCCGGCCCCGCCCGCGAAGATGATGAGGGCGCTCGTCTGCGCAGGGGACCACCCGTGCCGGCTCATCGGCCAGAACGCCGTGAAGGCGAAGCCGGCGACGTCGTAGCTCATGCCGAGAAAGAAGACGGCAAGCCCGGCGAGCATCCGTCCCCGGTAGGCGGGAGGCAGAAGGCGGCGGGGATGGTGCACACCGAGCGTCCAGCGCCGACTCTCGGGAATCGTGCGGCGGAGAAACGGGACGAGCAGGACCGGCAAGAGACTCACCAGACAGAGGCCGCGCCAGCCTCCGGGAGCGAGCTCGATGAACGCCAGCAGGAAGGCCCCGAGTCCCGATCCGATGGAGTTGGCGACGCCGAGGAGGCCCTGCGCGAGCCCGCGGCGCCCGGCCGGCGTCTCCTCGACCGCGATGACCACCGCGGCGGAGAGCGCGCCCTCCTGAAACATCCGCGCGGCCGCCTGCCAGGCGACGAGCGCGAGCAGCGTCCCGGCCGTGGCCGTCGCGGCGCCGAGCAGCGAGTACAGGAGCACGCAGGCGAGCAGCAACCGCCGGCGCCCGAAGCGGTCGATCAGGTGGCCGAGGACGAGCACGCCGAGTGCGCCCGCACTGATGAACGCGAGCGCAAAAGAGAGCTCGGTGTCCGGCACCCCGAGGTCCCGTCCGATGGGCCAGAGCATGACGCTCACGATCGATCGCCCGTAGCCCTCGAAGAAGATGGCCAGGCCGAGCAGGCCGAGCAGCCGGCGGTGCTCGGCATCGAGCCGCGGCGGTGTGTCGGTCATGCTAGGTAGCTACCATAACGACAGACGGGCGGCGAACGTCCCGCCCCGCGCGTCCCCGTGGCCGGGGGCGCGTTCGTCGCCGGGCGTGGACACGGCGAGCCGTCCCTTGTAGAGGAGCCTGCGATGGACAGGCTCAGGGGACACGTGGCGGTGGTCACGGGGGGTGCGTCCGGCATCGGGCGTGCAATCGCCGAGCGGTTCGCGGGCGAGGGTGCGCGCGTCGCGGTCGTCGACCTCGACGGCGAGGGTGCGGAGCGGGTGGCGGGGGCGATCGCGGCGGGCGGGGGCGCCGCACGTGCCCACCGGACCGACGTCGCGGACAGCGCGCACGTGGACGCCATGTTCGCGCGGGTTGCCGCCGAGTGGGGCACCGTCGACATCCTCTCCAACAATGCGGGCATCGGGCAGCTCTCCGAGCCGCTGCAGAACCACCTCCTGGCGGTCGCGGGCGAGGTGCTCGCCGGCGCGCGCCGCTCCCTCGGCGTGACCTGCCGCATGGATGACGCGGAGTGGCGGCGGATGGTCGAGATCCATCTGTTCGGGACCTTCTACTGCACGCGGGCCGCGCTGCGCATCATGGAACAGAAGAACGCAGGCGCGATCGTCAACATGGCGTCGGTTGCGGGGCTCGCCGGTATCCCGGGCCTCGCCCACTACGGGGCCGCGAAGGCGGGCATCATCGGCTTCACGAAATCGGTGGCGATGGAAGTGGGGTCGGGCAACATCCGGGTGAACGCGATCGCCCCCGGCTTCATCGACACGCCGATGACGGCGGACATCCCGCCCTTTCTGCGCCAGATGACCACGCTGCGCACGCCGCTCGGCCGCACCGGGACGCCCGAGGAGATCGCCGCGGTGGCGCTCTTCCTGGTCTCCGACGAGGCGAGCTTCGTCACCGGGCAGGTCGTGAGTCCCAACGGCGGGCTCTATACCTAACATGACCGGGGGGGTTAACGCCTCCGGGGGCCCGTCCAGTGCTCGCGCGGCTGCGCCGCGCTGCGCGCTTCCGATGCCCCCGGACCCCGCGCCGGGCTCGGCAAAGCCTCGCCCGGCTTCTGGGGCCGCGGCTGGGCCGCACTGGGCTGTGGTGCTCGCCATCATCGGCCTGGCGATGCTGCCACTTGGCTGCCGGCGGGGGCGGGAGGCGCCGCTGTTCACGGGCGAGCCGTACCTCGCGGTGTGGGCGGGTGACGCGGATCGGAAGAGCAGCGACTTCCTCGCCATCCTCGACGCCGATCCGACGTCGGCCACCTACGGCAAGGTGCTGCGCACCTATCCCGTGCGCTCGCGCGGCAACGAGCCGCACAACGTGAACGTCGAGCCGCGCGCCGATCGCCGTCTCTTTGCCGGCGGGCTGCTCACCAACCGCACCTTCGTGTTCGACCTCCGGCAGCCGCTCGCCGGAAAGCTCGTGGCCGTCGACGACGCCGGGCCCCAGCGGCGTCTCTGGGGGCCGCACGACTTCGTCTCGCTGCCGAACGGGCGCGTCGCCGTGACGTGCGTCGATCCCGCACGCTACCGGGGCGATCCGGTGGAGCTGGTGACGGCGGCCGGCGGGCTGCTCGAGCTGACGTCCGATGGGCAGCCCGTGCGCGAGATCCCGGCCCCGGACCCGGCCGCCCGGGGGCTGATCATCGCGCCCGCCGGCGCGGCGGCGGCGCTGGCGCTCGACCGCCTCATCACGACCAACCGGGGGCACGGGTACACCGCGCTCACCCGGGGCGAGGCCATGCCGGGCATCAGCGTCCAGGTCTGGCGGCTCGAGGATCTGCGGCTGCTGAAGACCGTCCTCCTCGAGGCCGGCGCCCGCGGCGAGGAGAACCTCGCGCCGGCAACGGCGCGCTTCCTTCACCGCGAGCCGCTGGTCTACGTGAACACCGCACAGGGCGGCGCGCTGTACGCCTCGGATTCGGTGCAGACCTCGGTGCCCGCCTTCCGGCTCGTCTACGACTTCGGGGCCGATACCCTGGGGGGCGACGCCGCGGTCACGCCCGACGATCGCTGGTACGTCGAGACCCTCACGGGCCGCAACCGCCTCGTCACGCTCGACCTGGCGGACCGGTGGCACCCGAAGCCCGTGGCGGCACTGCGCTTCGACCGGGATCCCGGCGACACGAACCGGGCACGGGCCGGGGGCCCGAGCGCGCTGGCGATGAGCGCCGACGGGACGCGCTTGGCCGTCGCCGACTACACCATGGACGTGCCGGGCTACCAGCACGACGGCGATCGGCGCGTGTACATGGTCCGGCTCGACCCGACGACCGGGCACCTCTGGTTCGACGAGGGCTTCCGCGACGAGCTGACGGGCGAGGTCGGCATCGACTTCAACCGTGCCCGCTGGCCGCACGGCGACACGGGACCCGCGCGCCCGCACGGGCTTGCCTTCGTCACCCCGGAGCCTCCGCCGCCCGAAGGCGGGCGGCCCGCCGCGCGCCGGTGACCGGCCTCACGCTGCGGGCCGTCGAGCAGCGCGACGTCGAGCGCGTGGGCGACGTCAACTTCGTCGCCTTCTATCGCGTCGCGGTCGCGCACGGCCTGGCGCCCGGCATCGGCACGCCGGCCGAGAGCCGCGGCTACATCCGCCACCTGCTGACCATCGACCCCCTCGGCGGCACCCTCGCCGAGGAGGACGGCGAAGTCGTGGGCCTGTCCTGGGTCCATCCGCGCGGCCCGGTCGCCACCATCGGCCCCATCGCCGTCGATCCCCGCGTGCAGGGCCGCGGGATCGGGCGTCGGCTGCTCGAGCGTGCCATCGAGCTCGGCGGGCGCGGCGTCCCGCAGGTGCGGCTCGTGCACGAGAGCTTCAACAGCCAGGCGCTGGGCCTCTACCTGCACGCCGGGTTCCGGGTGGTCGCGCCGCTGCTCGACCTGGAGCTTCCGCCCGCGGCGGCGCTGCTGCCCCCGAGCGCTCCGCGCACCGTCGTCCTCCGTCCGCCGACGTCCGACGACCGTGTCCGCCTGGTGGCCCGCGATGCCCGCGCCTTCGGCGCGCCTCGACCGCAGAACGTCGACCTCTATCTGACGCGCGGCCGGGCGCTCGTCGCCGAGTCGGCCACGACGCTCGCCGGCTACGCCTTCGGCATCGGCTTCCGCGGCACCGGGTACGTGGGCTCGGCCTCCGCCGACGACCCCGGGCTCCTGCTCGCGCTCGTCGTGACGCTCGCGGCCGAGCTCTCCGCGCGTGGCCTGGCGGTTCGCACGTTGGTCCCCGCCGCCGACCGCCGGCTGGTCGACGGACTCGCCGCCGCGGGCTTCCGCGTCTTCCGCGCCTGCCACTACATGGCCCGCGGCGGCGGCACGGCGCCGCCGCCGAACTACGTGTTGATGAACGGCGACATGATGTGAGGGGCTAGGAGCGCGACCCAAGACATCTTGGGTCGCGAACCGGACGCGAGGGTGTTCCGTCGGGATCACGCCCGACTGTCCTGCCGCGGCTGGCGAAGCCAGCGCGGCAGACGAACACGCGCGTTTCCACGGCCGCCGCAGACCGGCCCAATCGCCAACCGGTACGCATCAGCGCCGCGAGACCTCTGGAACGGCGCGTGTCCGTTCTGCCGCGCTGGCTTCGCCAGCCGCGGCACGGCGGTCGCGCGTGCCGCGAGCGCCACATGCTCGCGTCCGTGCCCGCGACCCAAGAAGTCTTGGGTCGCGCTCCTAGCGCGGCCGGCGCCGGCGGACGACCGACCCGGGCGGAAACACGGCGTCCACCGCGACACCCAGCGCGTCGGCGATGACGAGCGCCGTCGCGACGGTCGGCAGCGCGCGGCCGTTCTTCAGCTGGTTCACGTGCGCCCGATCGAGCGCGACGCGCGACGCGAGCTCGCCGTCGGTCC
This sequence comes from Deltaproteobacteria bacterium, assembly GCA_005888095.1. GTDB lineage: Bacteria > Desulfobacterota > Binatia > DP-6 > DP-6 > DP-3. Next base: position 65,947 of record VBKF01000137.1, read on the forward strand.
AGCCGCGCGTAGCGAGGAGCCGGGAGAGGGTGTTGCGTCTCACGCCCGCGCCTTGCCCCCGCGGGGCGGGTGGTGGCACACGGTCCAGATCTGCTCGACCGACACGCCGAGCGCCGCCGCGACGCGGTACGCGACCCCCAGCCGCGGATTGGCGGCCGAGGCCTGAAGACGCGCGAGGAGCCGTGGCGGGAGCAGCGTACGGCGCGCGAGCTCACCCCAGGAGATGCTCCGTCGCCGGAGCAGCGCGGGCAGGCGGTTCAGCACCGCCGGTGGCGGACGGCGCGGCACGGCCCGAGGATGGCAGCCGCCGCGCGTCGCGACAAGGCCGGCGGCTACATTGGATCAGAACGTCATCGGGTCGAGAAACTCGAGGCTCACGAGCCCGAGGACCGTGCACGCGTTGGTGTTGCTCTGCGCGGGCAAGGCGACGGCGACCGTGCCGCGCACGAGCAGGTTCGACCCCAGGTCGGCGAAGCCGCCTCTGGTCACGAAGCTCACCAGCAGGACCCCGTCGGAGGAGCCGGGCGCGGCGCGGCCGACCGCGAACGAGCTCAAGCCGAGCAGCGTCTCGCCCCGGTTCACCGGGTCGTTCGGGTCGGCCGGACACGGGACGAACGTGGACCCGCTCGGCTGGACGCAGTTGTTGGGTACCTGGACCACGCACGGCGTCAGCTCCGCGAGCCGCTGCGCGCCGGCGAGCGCCTGGTCGGGAGAGATCTTGTAGATGTTCAGCGATCCGGTGCTGACCGAATCGCTGGTGGTCACGTAGACGATGCTGCCGTCGGGGTGGACCTGGAAGTAATCGATGATGTCGGGGGAGATGGGGAGCGGCGTCGGGCGGATGCGCGAGAGCCCGGTGAGCGGCAGGCTCGCGAAGATGGCCGACCCGTCGCGGGCGACCTCGAGGTCGGCGGTCGGATCGAAGTCGTCGCACTCGCCGTAGCCGGCGGCCGCCGCGATGTCGGCGACGATCACGACGGGCGGGCCCGTCGACTTCGAGACGGCAGTGAGCGCCTCGCGCGAGTCGCGGGAGCAGGGGGTGGCAGGGAAGTCGACGTTGAAGAACTCGGGGACGTAGACCAGGCCGCCGGCCTCGGGGGCGACGCCGTCGCACGCGATCACCTGCGTCTCGTCGGTGGTGCGCGCGAGGATGTCGGTCGCCGTGCGGGCGCCGGTCTGCGGATCGAACTCGAGCTGCACGACCGACGTGCTGAGATCCGTGCTCGCGTTCAGGTTCGGGTCGGTGAACGTGCCGATGTCGGTCATGAGGTAGAGGCCGCCCGTGCCGTCGCCGCACATGTCGACGGGGTCGGAGCCGAGGGAAGTAGACCGGCAGAAGCCCCCGGGGCAGTCGGCCGGGGTGTTGCACACCTGGCCCGGGCGATCGCCCCCGACGCAGACCGACGTCAGGGCGCAGGTCTCGCCCGGCGTCACGCAGTCGGCGTTCGTCGCGCACAGGTCCGACGTCCCGGTCCCGTTCGCGTTCTGGCAGCTGTGGAGCGTGTTGTCGGCGGGGACACGCGTTCCGTCGGCGAGGATGGCGAAGGTCGCCCCGCTGAGGTCGGCGAAGAAGAGCGGCTCGGCTGCGAAGACGGGGCCGGCCCCGCTGCCGCCGAAGCCGTGCGCCCAGAGGTGCGCCGCCGGGCGATTGGTCGCGCAGGCGACGAGCACCAGGTGGGCGGCCTGGTGGCCTGCGGTGGTGGGCGCGAACGTCACCGTTACGGACGACGTCTCGCCCGCCCCGAGATCGACCGCCGCGGGCGCGACGGTGAAGCCGCTCGAATCCGCCGCGGGCGGCGGCAGCGCCGGACCCACCTCGAGCCGGCCCTTCAGCTGGCTCGTGGGGTCCGTGGAGACGTTGCGGACGGTGAGCGTCCGCGTCGCACTCGTGCCGGGCGCCACCGAGCCGAACTCGAGTGGCCCGCTCGCCTCGATCTTGAGCGTCCCGGGCGTGCGGCCCGCGTCGAGGGCCGGACAGGCGAAGAGCGTCTTCTCGCTGCTGACCGCCTGCTGCCCGTCGCTCACCGTGAGCCGCACGGTGAGATCGGCGGCGGTGTCCGCGAACACGTGCGTCGGGTTCCGATCATCCGAGGTCGACCCGTCGCCGAAGTCCCAGTGGAAGGTCAGGAGATCGAGGTCCGGGTCGGCGCTCCCGCGGGCGCTGAACTGGACGGGGATCCCCGGGAAGACGATGTCCGGCCCGCTGAGCTGTGCCACCGGCGGCTGATCGGGTGCCGGTACGGCGCGGAAGCGCACCCGATCGATGTCGCGCAGCCGCTTCGCGCGGCCTCGCTTCGTCGGGATCGGAAGGCCGCGCACCTCCAGCCGCAGGTGGTTCACCGCGCGGCCCACACGCAGGAGGGACGGCTCGATCGCCGCCTGCTTGCCAGGGGTGCCGTCGGCCCCAGCGATCCCCACGAAACGGCTCGTGACGTCGGTGCGGCCGAGCCGCGCGCGGAACGTCTGCGGGTCCGCGCGGCTGTCGAAGAAGACGATGACGTTGACGAAGGGGTGCGCCGAGGCGGTTCCGCGCACGGGAGGTGACGTGACGCGGATCAGGTCGTTGCGACGGTTTCGGCGCGCGCCGGCCGGGGCTGGAAGCAGGCCCGCCAGGAGGACGAGGACGAGCGCGGTGAGCCGGGACATGAGCCTTGGAGGGTACGGGATCGGGCACCCCCCCGGCAACCGGATTCCGCGAATTCCCGCTACCTGCACTCGTCGGACAGCACGGCGAGTGCGACATCGTTCGGGAAGGAGCCGGTCTGCTCGTCGGTCTGGCTGAAGGGCGCGGGCGAGGGAAGGCCGTCAGACTGCCGCAGACGGAACGCCTGCACTCGGTCGAGCTCGCCGGCCGCGACGTAGAGGACGTTGGCCGCGGATGGACATGTCCCGCCCGGGCATTCCATGGCCGAAGCGCAGGCAAGGCCATCGTTCGACCCGCCGCTGCAGCGAGAGATCGTCATGCGGACCGGGCTCGTGCGCACGTCCTCCTTGGTGTGCCTGGTCGGCTGGCGCGGGAGGCGGCCATCGGGCTTCAGGCGGTAGGCGTCGATCCGGCCCTTCTCGAACTGGGATGCGAGCAGCGTCGAGCGGAAGAGGACGAGGTCGGCGTACCCGAGGACGGAAGCGGTCCGGCTGACGGGTTTCTCCCATCGCAGCCGCTTTCCGACCATGGTCGGCGGGGGGAAGAGGCCATCGGGCTGCAGGCTGAAGGCCTTGATCCGCTTCGTCTCGACCTCCTCGACGTACACCCGGTCATCGAGGATGAGGAACGAACGCGGCCGCTCGATCCTCCTGCGCTCGGAGATCGGCAGCGTCAGCGCCACGCAGCAGCCGGGGCACGTCGCCCCCGGACAGCCCGTCGTGGCGTCCGTGTCGTCCGTGGTGCACACCTGGCGCGCGCGAGAGCCCGCGTTGCAGACCTTGGGCCGCTGCCCGCTGCACTCCGTCGGGTCGTGACCAAGCCCACCGCCCGCGTCGATCGGGAAGTTGGCGATCCGGCCCGGCGTGAGCTGCTCGCTCACGTAGAGCAGCGAGTTGCGGACGAGGAGTGCGCGGTAGGCCGCGTTCGGCCGACCTTGGATGCAGCTCGTGAAGCCGGTTTTGGGAGCGAGAACGAGGCCGGTTTTAGGATCGAGCGGATAGGCGGCAATGCGATCGGGGCCGTTCTGCGCCACGTAGAGCGTGCGGCCGTCGGGGTTGAATGCCATGTCCATGACGTCCATAGGCAGCTCGTTCTTGATTGCAGGGAGCTCGTCCTTGATCAGCGTCGTGCTGCCCAGGAACTTGAGCCCGCCACGCGGACCGATCGTGAAGGCCTCTACGCGGTCGCGCTCGCCCACATAGAGGACGCCGTCGACTCCCCCGGGGCCCGGAGCCACCAGAAGACGCCGCGGCTCGGTGCCTTTCGTGTCGGCGGGGACGATGTTCGCCCCGGGCACGAAGCCGCCGCCCGCACCGACGCAGAAGCCGTCGACGCGGTTGAGGCTCGCGGCCGTGGCGTAGAGGATCGTGCCACCCGCGGCCGGAAGAGCGGCGAGCAAAGTGGTGCACAGCGAGCCGACGAGCGCGAGACGACGCATATGGGGCGCTGCTTATAGCAGCCGCATCCGCGCGCGTGAAGGATTGCGGGCAACCCCCGCGCGGGATAATCACGCGCCATGACCAGTTCCCTCGTCGTCACGCGCCGCGAGGACGCGGTGCTCTACGTCGGGCTCAACCGGCCCGAGAAGCGCAACGCCATCCATCGCGATCTGCTCCTCGCCCTCGTCGACGCGGTGGCCGCCGCGGAGCGCGATCGCGATGTCCGCGCCGTGATCGTGTACGGCGAAGGGCCCGTCTTCTCGGCCGGCGTCGACTTCGGCATGCTGGCCGGCGACGTCGAGGGCGAGTCGCGTGCGCCGTTCCGCACGCACGTCGGCGAGATGCAGGCGGCGCTCTCGCGGCTCGAGGCGATCGAGAAGCCGGTCATCGGGGCGCTCCATCGCTACGTGCCGGGGCTGGGGCTCGAGCTGGCGCTCGCCTTCGACCTGCGCGTCGCGACGAGCGACTGCGAGCTCGGGCTGCCCGAGGTGCGGCTCGGCCTCGTCCCCGACGTCGGCGGGACGACGCGGCTCGTGCGGACCGTCGGCTACGCGAAGGCGAAGGAGCTCGTCATGACGGGCCGCATGATCCCGGCAGCCGAGGCCGCCGCCATCGGGCTCGTGAACCAGGTGGTTCCTCCCGGCGATCACGTGGCCGCCGCCGCACGCCTCGCGAACGAGATCGCGGCCAACGCGCCGCTCGCCGTCGGCCTCGCGAAGCGGCTCATCGACCTCGGCCACGGCGTCGACAAGCAGACGTTCCTCCAGATGGAGCTCCTCGCCCAGAGCATCCTCGTTCGCACCGAGGACGTGCGGGAGGGCGCGCGCGCGGCCGTGGAGCGCCGGCCGCCGCGCTTCACCGGACGCTGAGGTCCCGATGGCCGGCTGGAACGTGCTCGCGACCTCGCTCGAGGGACAGCGAGACACGCTCCTCGGGCTGCTGCGGCGGTTCGGCAGGTTCCGGGGCGCCGGCTATCGCAACGTCGTCGTCGGACAGGTGGACGACGTGCCCGCCCTCCTCGACCGGGTGCGTGACGCGCTGGCCGCCGATCCTTTCCTGCCGAGCGCGCTCGCCAAGCTCGTCCCGATCGAGAAGACGGTCCGGATCGATCCCCGGAACGCCGCCGCGACCCTCGCCGAGGCCGCCGCACCGTTCCTCGACCGCCTCGCCGGCGGGTCGTTCTTCGTCCGCCTCGAGCGACGCGGGCTGAAGGGGCAGCTCCACTCCCCGACCCTCGAGCGCGAGGTCGCCGACCCCATCTGGCGAGCCCTCGAGTCGCGCGGCATGAAGCCCCGCGTCGAGTTCCACGATCCCGACAACATCCTCGTGATCGAGACCGTAGGCGGCGATGCCGGCCTCGCCGTGCTCGGCCGCGCGCTGCGCCACGACTACCCGTTCGTCAAAGTAAGGTAGCCCGCCACCCCGCTTCAGACTTGCGTCGACCCGAGCAGGTTCCCGCCGAGCCGCGCGTGGCCGACGCGCGGGTCGCCGATGACGTTGACGACCGACGGCTTGCCGGCCGCCATCGCGCGTTCGAGCGCCGGTCGGATCTCGTCGGGCCGGGTGACGTGCTCGCCGTGGCAGCCGATCGCCTCGAACATGCGGTCGTAGCGGAGCTCGGGCAGCATGTCGAAGGGGTCGACGCGTCCCTTGAGCATCGGCATCTGATCGAAGCTCGGTCCCCACGAGCCGTTGTTCCAGAGGAGCGTCACCAGGGGCAGGCGGTGCTTGAGCGCGGTCTCGAGCTCCATGCCGCCGATCCCGAAGCCGCCGTCGCCGATCACCACGATCACCTGCTTGCCGGGGCGCGCCAGCTGGGCGCCGATTCCCATGCCGATGCCGTGGCCGACGGGCGCGAGCGGTCCCGCGTCGACGATCTGCCCGGCGAAACGCGCTCCGAACCACTGCGAGAGCCATCCCGAGAGCGTGAAGCTGTCCACCACGAGCGTGGCATCCGGCTCCATCACCGTGACGAGCTCGTCGACCACGCGCGCGGGATGAATCGGCACCGCGTCGCGGGCCGCACGGGCCTGCTCGGCGAGCGTGCGGTTGAAGGCACTGCGCACCTCGGCCACCTCTTTCCGCCACGAAGCGTAGCGCGCCCCGTCCAGCCCGCGGGCCGCCGCGCCGTCGAGGAGCTGGCGGAGCACGAGCTTCGGGTCGCCGACGATCGGGATCCCGGCCGGGACGTGCCAGCCGATGCGGTCCGGCGCGGCGTCGACCTGGACGTACGTCGCCGCCGCGTTCCACGTCGGCGGACGTCCGAAGTGCTCGCCGCTCCAGAACTTGAAGCCGACGGCAAGCACGACGTCCGCGCGGCCGGTGAAGGGCTTCTTCCAGGCACCGCGCACGGCGAGCGGGTGGTCCTCGGGAACGGCGCCCTGGCCGGCGCGCCGCGCATAGACCGGGATCTCGAGTCGCGTGGCGAAGGCGAGGAGCTCGGCCGCCGCGTCAGACCAGAAGACCCCGTCGCCCGCGACCACCAGCGGACGCTCGGCGCGGGCGATCGCATCGAGCGCGCGTTCGATGGCGGCCGGGTCGCCGGCGCTGCGCAGGTCCGAGGGCGGATAGAGGCGCGCGCCGGCCCGCTGCCGGGACACGTCGCCCTCCTGGTAGAGGACGTTGGTCGGGATCTCGACGAGCGCGGGGCCGGGCGGCGGATTCGTGGCCGCGCGAAAGGCGAGGCGGAGGTCGACCTCGATGGTGGACCAATCGAGCACGCGTTTCGTGAACTTCGAGAACGTCCGGCAGATCTCTGCCCCGTAGGCTTCCTGGAAGGAGCCGAGCTGGTCCTCCGTCGTGGGGTGCTGGCCGGCGATGCAGACGACGGCGCTGCCCGCGAGCCCGGCCACGCAGAGGCCGGTCACGGCGTTCGTGAGCCCGCACCCGGCCGTGACCGAGAGCACGCCGGGCTGGCCGCTCGTGCGGGCGTAGCCGTCGGCGGCGTACGCGCACGACTGCTCGTGACGCATGTGGATCATCTGCACGGCGTGCTCGCGGAGGTGAGCGAGGATCGGCCAGATGTGCCCTCCGTTCACCGTGAACAGGTGACGGACGCCAGCGGCACCGAGGACCCGGGCGACGAGGGCGCCCCCATCGGCGCGCGCCGCGCCCGGACCGCTGGGTGCCCGGACGAGGGACTCGCCCATGCTGCGCGTCCCCTCCATCGCCGGGGCTGTAGCAAGGCCGGGCCGCGCGAGGCAAGCGAGCGTGCCATGGCGCCCCGGGTTGGGGCGTGACAAGCCGGTGCGGGGTGATTATCGTGGCGGAATGACGGGTCGAGAGGCGTTGCTCAGCGCGTTCGACCGGCTCTTCGACGCAGCGGCGAGGAAGCTGAACGTCGCCTGCACGTCGGAGGAACGAGCCGAGGCGAAGGAGCAGTTCGCGAGCCGCTTCGATGCGGCGCTCGAGGTCGCGAAGCGCGCGCAGGTCACGGCGCTGCCCGAGGAGGCCCTGGCGGAGATGGAAGCGGCGATCGAGCAGCTGTCGCCCGCCGAGCTGGCGGGCCTCATCGCCTCGATTTCCCTCGCGCAGCAGACCCAGGAGATGCTGCGCGCGCTCGCCTTCCGCCAGGCCGAGCAACGCCTCCTCGAGCACCTGACGCGCCAGGCCGACACGCGCTACGGCGGGAATTGAGGTCGGGCGCCCGGGCGGCGCCGCCTAGGAGCGCGACCCAAGACTTCTTGGGTCGCGAACCGGACGCGAGGGTGTTCCGTCGGGATCACGCCCGACTGTCCTGCCGCGGCTGGCGAAGCCAGCGCGGCAGACGAACACGCGCGGTTCCACGGCTGCCGCAGACAGGCCTAATCGCCAACCGATAAACATGAGCGCCGCAAGACCTCTAGAACGGCGCGTGTCCGTTCTGCCGCGCTGGCTTCGCCAGCCGCGGCACAGCGGTCGCGCGTGACGGGAGCGCCACATGCTCGCGTCCGTGCCCGCGACCCAAGAAGTCTTGGGTCGCGCTCCTAGCTTCATCTTTTCACTTCTGCGCGTTGACCTTCAGCCGGGGCGCTGGTAGCTTTGCGCGCGCCTTGCCGGAGACGCGCGCAAAGGTCATCGAGGTCGACTTCGCAGCCCGCCGGCGCGTACGACCGGTGCGCCGCCCGCACGCCGTTCGGCCGCGCCAGCTCGGCGCGCTGCACGCGCTCAAACGCTCGGGTGACTTCCTCGTCTTCTGGCGCCCGCCGGCGCGTCGTCACGCGGGCGAGTACCTCGGCGGGCGGTGGGACTGGGGCTGGACGCTGTTCGTGTGGACGAGCGACGCGGCCGTCGGCCCGGTGTGGGGCGATCTCGTCGACGGGCGCGGCTACGTCCCGCAGCGGATGACGCGCTCGGGCTTCTGCGCGTTCTTGCGGCGCGCCAGCGACGTCGGGGGGCTGCTGATGGACGGCGAGCTCGACGGGGGCGGACACGTGATCCGCGCCGATACGGAGCAGCTCATCCGGCGCGACGAAGCGCTCGTCGCACTCGGACGCTGACGGACTGTGGCGCCGCGAGGCGGCGCCGAGGTAGTTGGGGATGAGGGCAACACGAAGAGCGGCGGCCGTGGCGGCGTGGGGCGCGCTCATCGCGTCCGCCGCGCTGGCGAGGACCCACCAGCCGGAGGTGGCGGCCGCGCCCGCGGCCTATCTCGTGATCGACGCGGACAGCGGCACCGTGCTGGCCGAGCACGACGCCCACCGCCGCTGGCCGCCCGCGTCGATGACGAAGATGATGACCGTCTTGCTCGCCATGGAGCGGGTGCAGGACCGGACCCTCTCGCTCGACGAGCCGGTGCGGACGTCGGCGTGGGCGAGCCGCATCGGCGGCTCGCAGGTCTACCTGGCGGCGGGCGAGACGTTCCCGCTCGGGGAGCTGCTGAAGGCGATCATGATCGCGTCCGCGAACGACGCCGCCGTCGCGGTGGCGGAGCACATCGCGGGGTCGTCGGCGGCGTTCGTCGACCTCATGAACGCCCGCGCCAAGGCGCTCGGTCTCGCCGACACGACGTATCAGAGCCCGCATGGCCTTCCCCCCGGGAAGGGGCAGACGGCGGACATGACCAGCGCGCACGACCTCGCCGTGCTCGCCCGAGAGCTGATGAAGTTTCCGGAGGTGATGCGCTGGGCCGGTACGCCGGCCGCGGGGTTCCGCAACGACACCCTGCAGATGTCGAACACGAACCACCTGGTGCGCACCTATGCCGGCGCCACCGGTCTCAAGACGGGCTACTACCGCGAGTCCGGCTTCTCGGTCACCGCCACCGCGACGCGCAACGACCTCAGTCTGATCGCGGTCGTCCTCGGGGTGCCGACCAAGCCGGGCTGCTTCGCCGAGGCGGCCCGGTTGATGAACGAGGCGTTCGCCGGCTACCGGATGGTCGCCGCGGCGCGGCGTGCGGCGGTGGTGAGCGAGGTCCCGGTCGCCGGGGGCACGGACGACCGGGTGAAGGCGCTCGCCACCAGCGACCTGCTCGTCCTCGTCAAGCGCGCGGAGGATCGGGGGATCGTGGTCGAGGCGCGTGTTCCTCGTCTGCTGCAGGCGCCGGTCCGTCGCAGCCAGCCGCTCGGCGACGTCGTCATCCGCCGCGGCGACCAGGAGCTCGGCAAGGTCACCGTCGTCGCCGACCGGGACGTCGAAGCGACGGGCTGGCTCTCCTGGCTCTGGAACCGAGCGCTGTCCGGGCGGACGACGCACAGCGACGCGCGCTGACGCCGTCGGTCGAACCCGTCGCTTCGGCAGGCCTGCTCAGGCCTCGAAAGTCGGCTCCGGACCCTCGAGGCGGATGTCGTCGGGCAGGACCATGAGGGAGGGGCCGGAGTCGAAGTCGACGAAGACCAGGGTGCGGCCGATGTTGTCGAGCGCGTAGCGAATCGTGCCGGCGGTCTCACGGGGCAGGTGGCCGCGGTGGTGGGCCACCGTGCGAACCGTGCGACAGCGCTTTCCGCAGAGCGTTCGGTCCATCACTGTCGTAGCGTAGCAACACGCGTACCATCCTCGAAAGTCAACGACATACGAGTTTCGCGAGCGTTGCGGGTCGGCAATCCCGCCACATGGCCAGGGAATCGGTCACGCCTGCGCGTTTTCAGGTGTCGGTCGTACGACACGACGGCTCGGTTTGAGAGTCGATGGGGCGCCCGGTACCGTTCCCGTATGGCTCGCATCCGGCTTGGCCATGCCAGGCCGCACATGCACCTCGCGCGTGCCGTGCTCGGGGCGGATGGGTGCGTCGTGGCCGGTGCCGGTACGACGCTCGTGCCCGGCGTGGTTCGGTCGCTCGCGCGGCTCGGCGTGCAGAGCGTCGAGGTCGAGGAGGCCGAGGACGTCGCGGAGTGGGAGGAGGACAAGGATCTGGCTCGGGCGCTCGCCGACCTCGAGGCACGCTTTGCCGCAGAGCCGGCAGATCCGATCCTCGACGCGCTCAAGGCAGCCCTCGTCCGCCACCTGCGCACCCGCGCCGGGGACGGGTCCTGACCGAAGGCGAGGACATCCGCCGGCGGGTCGACCGGCTGCGGGAGCTGCCGACGGTTCCGGTCATCATCCAGCGGGTCGTCGAGGCGCTCGACCGGCAGGAGGGCGGCCATGCGGAGGCGGCCGCGCTGATCGAGACCGACCAGGTGCTCACCGCTCACCTGCTGCGGGTCGCCAACTCGGCCTTCTACGGGCTCTCGGGAACGATCGCTTCTGTCGGGCAGGCACTCACCGTTCTCGGGACGACCGTCGCACGGAGCCTCGTCTACAGCACCGCCGTCCTCGACCTGCACATCGATCTGCGCGGCTTCTGGGAGCACTCCGTCGGCACCGCCGTGGCGGCCGGCACGCTTGCCCGGCATCTCGGGCTTCCGCATCCCGAGGAGGTGTCGGGCGCGGGCCTCCTGCACGACCTCGGCAAGGTCGTGCTCTACCGTCAGGCGCCCGAGGCCTTCGCGGCGGTCCTGGACCGCGCGGCGGCGGAGGGCACTCGCTTCGCCGAGGCGGAGCGCGCGCTCCTCGGCGTCGACCACGCCGAGATCGCCGGCTGGCTGCTCGGGCGCTGGCGCGTTCCCCCCCGCCTCGTGGAGCCGGTGGTGTTCCACCACGCGCCCGAGCAGGCGCGGACCGCGCCGCTCGAGACCGCTGTCGTGCACGTCGCCAACACGCTCGTGCGGGCCTATGGTTACGGCTTCGGCGGTGATCGGCGCATCCCGGCGATCGCGCCCGCGGCGTGGGATCGCCTGGGCCTGGACGCCCGCGACCTCGACCGCGTGGTCGCGGCCTTCGAGGCCGACCTGCTGCGTGCGTGCGAGGCCGTGGCCGGGGCCTGATGGAGATGGAGGAGGAGCGGCTCCGGCGCGCGCTCCGCGAGGCGAGCAGCGCGCTCATCCGCAGCATCGAGGAGCTCTCCTTCGTGCGGCTCGTGGGCGACGCCCTGGCAGGGGAGATCGAGTCGGCGGCCGTCGCCCGAGCGCTCGTCGGCCTGCTGCGCGACGAGCTCGGGCTCGAGTTCGCCGCGCTGTGGACGGTCGACGAGGTCGCGGGCGGGCTGCGCGCGGCCGCGTACGCGCGAGCGGGTGATGCGGCGCCCGCGGGGCCGTTGCCCGACGCGCCGCTCGTACCCTTCAGCTCCGGGTCGGTCGGCGCGGCCGTCTCGGGGACGCCGGTCCGGCTGCTGGAGACCACGGGCGAGCCGGCGCTCCCGCCCGAGGCGGCGGGCGTCGGGTCGCTCCTCTGCTTCCCCGTCGTGGCGCGCGGGCGGACGGTCGCGGTGATCGGGATCGGCGCAGGGCGGCCGGACGGCGTCGACGCCGAGCACGAGCGGCTCGTCGCGCTCGTCGCCCCGACGGTCGCCCTGGCCCTCGAGAGCGCGGGGCTCGTCCAGCGCCTCGCCTCCGAGAACCGGGCGCTCCGGGCGGAGCTGAGCGAGCGGTGCGCAGCCGGCGGCATGGTCGGCACGAGCCCGGCATGCCGGCAGCTCCTCGCCACGGTCGCCCGCCTCGCCGAGGTGGACGTCACCGTCCTCGTGCTCGGGGCGAGCGGCACCGGCAAGGAGATGGTGGCGCGCGCGCTGCACCACGGCGGCCGTCGCCGCGACGCGCCATTCGTGGCGGTCAACTGCGCGGCGCTGCCCGAGACGCTCCTCGAGAGCGAGCTCTTCGGCATCGAGCGCGGCGTCGCGACCGGCGTGGAACGGCGCGCGGGCGTGATCGAGCGCGCCAGCGGCGGCACGCTGCTGCTCGACGAGATCGGCGACATGAGCCCCGTGGTCCAGGCGAAGCTCCTGCGCGTGCTGCAGGAGCGCGAGGTGACGCGCGTCGGCGGGGCCCGGCCGATCCCGGTCGACGTGCGCGTCGTCGCCGCGACGCACCGGGACCTCGAGCGGGCCGTGCGGGATGGCGGCTTCCGCGAGGACCTCTACTTCCGCCTGAAGGTCGCGACCGTGCGCGTGCCGACGCTCGCCGAGCGGCGCGAGGACGTTCCCCTCCTGGCGCACCATTTTCTCGCGCGTGCGGCCGCGAGACACGGGCGCGCGGGTCTCCGCCTCTCGCCCGAGGCAGTCGCCGCGCTCGTGGCACGAGCGTGGCCGGGAAACGTCCGTGAGCTCGAGAACGTGATCGAGCAGGCCGCCGTGATGGCCGAAGGACCGGTCATCGGTCCCGCCGACGTCGGGGACACCCCGACCGCCCGGACCGAGCACGAGCTCGACTACCGGGGCGTGGTCGGCGCGGCCGTCGACCACACCGAGCGGGCGCTCATCGCCCGCGCCCTCGCAGCCGCCGGCCAGAACCGGACGCGTGCCGCCCGGCTGCTCGGGATCGGGCGGCGAACGCTCCTCTACAAGCTGAAGCGCCACGGGCTCGTGGAGCCCTGACGGGGGTGCGCAGCCGGCTGCACCCGCAAGGCCGGCGGTGCGCATCCGGGTGCGCGCCCCGCCCGGCGGAGCGGTCACGGGCCGGCGGCCGGCACTTCGGGAAATCCCGTAGTCGTGGGCCGCGCAGGATGGTGCGCACCTCGCGCCCGAATGGTCCAGCCGGCGGATGGCACGCGCGATGCGTCGCACCCCCCGGCATGGAGTCCTTGCCCGCGCCGCTGACGCCGAGGCTGGTCCTCGTCCCCGAGGTCCTGCCGCCAGCGGTCGCGCAGGAGCTCGACCGCGATGCACCGGGGGCCGGCGACTACCCGCGTTCGCCGGAACCGCTGGGCCTCCTGGTGGACGTCTATGGATAGCGCACGGGGGGAGCTCACGACTCGAGGCGAGCCACGAGCTCGGCGAGCGTCCGGACGCGCGGCACACCCGGGGGGAGGGGAGCGAGCCGTCCCTCGCGGTCGACCAGCACGGCACGCAGCCCGGCGGCCCGGGCGCCCTCGACGTCGGCGACCACCTCGTTGCCCGCATGCAGCGCCTCGGCCGGCGGGACGCCGAGCGCCTCGAGGGCGAGGTGGAAGATCGCCGGGTCGGGCTTCGCGACGCCCGCGCGCGTCGAATGGACGATCCGGTCGACGAGCGGGGCGAGGCCGAGCTGGTCGAGCAGCCCGACCAGGCGGGTGTCGAAGTTCGAGACGACCCCGACGCGCAGGCCGCGGGCGCGCAGCGCGCGCAGCGCCTCGGGCGCGTCGGCGAAGACCCGCCACGCGGCCGCACGGGCATAGAAGTCGAAGAGCTCCGCGAAGCACGCATCGAAATGCGACGACATGCCGGCGGCGCCAAAGGTGCGGCGGACGACCGCGTACCACCACGCGCGCTCGTGGTCGGCGAGCCGAGCCGGGCTGCCGCCGGGAAAGGCGAGGGGTGGGGCGGCGGCCAGCGCGGTCCGGAAGCCGCGCTCCACCTCCGCCGGCGCGAGCGTGATGCCGTGCCGGGCAGCGAGGCGCGCATAGGTCGTCCCCACCGGCTCGGCGACCTCGAAGAGCGTGCCGGCGGCGTCGAGCGTGACGGCGCCGAGGGGCATCAGGTCGGGCGCGCGCCTTCCCGGAGGAGGAGCGTGGCGCCGTCGAGCTCGACCAGCGCATTTCCGGCGCCGCGGGCGGGACGGATGCCTTCGGCTTCGAGCCGATCGAGAAAGGCGCCGAGCGGGTCGACGTCGATCGTCAGGTGATGGAAGCCCTCGGCGACGCGCGTCGTCTCGACCAGCTCGAGCGTGTACCCGGCCAGGAGCAGCGTCAGGGAATCCCCTGACCCGTCGGGGCTCGGCCGCTTCGGCGCCGGCACCTCGACGGGGAACGTCCGCCGGAACCATGCGAGCGCGTCGTCGATCGACCGCACGGCGAGGGTCAGGGGCCCCGCCCGGAAGCGGATGCCGTCGCGCTGGGCGACGGGATCGGTCGGGTAGTCGGCGGGCGCCTCGCCCCGGAAACCGGGAACCTGCCAGAACTGGACGAGGATGCCGGGCGCCGTGCGCGGCGAGATGAACGCCGTCTGGTCGCCGCCACCGTAGTCGCCCCGGTCGACGATCCTGAGACCGTCCCGCTCGAGCGCCGCGGCGTAGCGGTCGAGCGCGCCCTCCTCCAGATCGAGCGAGAGGTGGTGCCAGCGCTGGCCGTACGCGGCGAGGAAGCGCTCGACGAAGCTCCCGGGACGCGCGCTCTCGATCAACTCGAGCTTCCGGTCGCCGAGGAAGAAGTCGGTCCACCGGAACTCGCCGTCGTAGCCCGGGCGCGGCGCCCTCCGCAGCCGGACCGGGAAGAGTCGCTGCCAGCGCGCGAGCGTGGGCCCCATCGCCCGCACGGCGATCGAGACGTGATCCACGCGCATGGCGGGAAACGGCGCGGCCATGGGCGTCACCGCCGGGTGCGCAGCTCGGCCGTGAGCCGCGCGCCGTCGTCGTCGACCACGACGTAGCCCCCGTCACGCAGGGCGCCCGGATTGACGACCACGGTGGCGCCCAGGCGGTCGACACCGCGCCCCTCGTGGATGTGCCCCACCACGGCGACGTCCGGCTGCCGGCGCTCGATGAAGGCGCGCACGGCCGGGCTCCCGACCGGCGTGCCGTTCATCAGCCGGTCGAGCCGGGTGTCGTGCGGCGGGGTGTGGCACACGAGCAGGCGACGGGGCGCATCGGCCACCGCCGCGTGTCCCCGCTCGAGCACCGCCGCGAGCTCGTCCTCCTCGAGCTCGGTCGGCGTGTCCATCGGGGTCACGTTCGAGCCGCCGCAGCCGAAGACGCCGAGGTCGCCGAGACGACGCCCCTCGCCGTGCAGCGAGATGCCCTCGGCGCGCAGCGCGTCGATGACCCACGGCATGTCGAGGTTGCCGGTGACTGCCAGCACGTTGGGGCAAAACCGCCTGACCGCCTCGATCACCCGGAAGGCGTCGGGCGGGTCGCCGAAGTGCGTGAGGTCGCCCGTGAGGATTGCGTAATCAGCTTCACGAAGTGATGGACCGAGCCGTTCGAGGGCTTGAAAAGCCATGTGAATGTCACCGAAGCAGACGAGGCGCACGGGGCGGTTGTAGCTGCCATGTTGTACTGCTGCAACGACGGTTTGCGATCCTGAAGACGATCCCGGGCGCGCAGCGAGTTGAGGAGCCGGAGTTGCACGTGGTGTCGATCCAGCCGGCGTGATCACCTTGGCGGGATGCGTGGGGCTTCTTGCACACGGTGCGCGCACTGCCTACGGTAACGGGGACTCGCGAACGCTTCGTTCCCGGACGGCTATGGCGAAGAAGCCCCGGGCATCGCCGTGGCTCGCGAGCCAGCGCGGGATCACCAGCGCTGGATGAACCTGCCACGCTGGCGCCCGATACCATCGCCCGCGCCCCCGTGATCCGGCATGATGCGATGCATGGCGGATCTGCCTCCCTGCGGCATCTACCGCACGAGCCTGCCGCTGGCCGATCACGTGCCAGCGGGACGGCTGGTCTTCTTTCACAACCACGGCGACCCCGGCCCCGGCATCTACCTCCCGAGCGGTTGGGCGGCGAACCGCGCCCGGTGGCACGAGCATGGGCACCCGATCCCGTCGCCTGCTTGGGCAGCGTCGCTGGTCCCCCTCGTGGCAGAGGGGTTCCACCGCGTGCGGGAGCCCTTTACGTGCTGCGAGAAACGTTGCCGTCTGTACGAGGCCGATCTTCTCGTGCAGCTCGGCTACGACAGCGGCGCCCAGCCGCTCTTGTTCGTCCCAGAGTGGACTGATGCCGGGCTAGCGATCTCCGAACTCGGGCTCCGCATTGACGAGGATCGCCTCGTCCGCCTGGCTCCGCTGAAAGTTGTCGAGACACCCCGGGAGGGCCGGAAGCTTCACTGAGGGCTCCGCCAAGGGAGGGGTGGATCGGATCGCCGCGCCTCTAGTCAGTGCAGGGAAGGCGAAAGCATTCCACACCAGGGCAGCTGCCTTGACTCTGGCAGGGAGCTGACGGCGGCTTGGTTCGGGCCGACTCCGAAGAGTATACCCGGGCATGACGTTGTGCCGGGACGACGGCCGCTTCGCAGGGGAGGATCGCCGTGACCGATGAGACCCGGACAAACGCGCCGGCCATGCTGGCGAGTGGACTCGTACTGGCCGCCGTCCTGTTCCTCGTCGCCGCGGTCTACAGCTCGTTCACCATCATCCAGCCGGGGAATGTGGGGGTGGTGTTCAACCGGTGGTCGGGGGCGCTCAAGACGGTCGGGCAGGGGGTAGCGTGGCGCGTCCCGTGGGTGACGCAGGTGCAGTCCTACCCGGTCGCGCTGCGCACCTACACCATGGTGCAGCGGGGCGCGGAGGGTGCGATGCAGGGCGACGATTCGATCGACTTGCCGACCAAAGAGGGCCAGCACATCCGCCAGGACATCTCGGTCACCTACAACACGAGCCAGGAGAAGGCGGCGGACGTCTTCCGGTCCTTCCGGGGCGCTGAGATCGGGGACATCGAGTCGACCTTCATCCGGCGCACGATCATCACCACGGCGCAGAACGCGGCCGGGCAGATGTCGCTCACCGACCTGATCTCCAACCAGCGCGGGCAGCTGCAAGGGCAGATCCAAGAGGACCTGCAGGTTCAGATGAACAAGATGGGCTTCGTGGTCGACAAGGTGAACCTCGGGGCAAGCCACCTGCCGGACGTGATCGAGAAGCAGATGCAGCAGAAGATGGGGGCTCAGCAGAACGCGCAGCAGGCCGACTACGAGCTTCAGCGCCAGCAGACGCTCGCCAAGGCGAAGGTCGCCGAGGCCGAGGGCGACGCGCAGGCGATTCTCGTCAAGGCCAAGGCGCAGGCCGAGGCGAACAAGCTCCTGCAGGAGGCGCTCACGCCCCTGCTCATCCAGAACAAGGCGATCGAGCGGTGGAACGGCACCCTCCCACAGTTCACCGGCGGCGGGGCAGTTCCCTTTCTCAACCTGAAGGACCTGGGCGGCGCGAGTGGCGAGGGGCATTCTACAGTCCCCGGGCGCTGAGGCCACGGTCGGGACGGAGAGGACCTCGAGCTGCCCGCCACCGGGCGCCGGGGCGGGAACGACCCGCGCGTCGTTCAGCACGAGCAGGTCCCCCGGCTTGGAGGCACCCGGAAGGTCGCTCACCCGGAGGTGGCGGTAGCCTCGGGTGCCCCGGTCGAGGACGAAGAGTCGCGCCGCGCTGCGTTCGGCCGCCGGTTCCTGAGCGATCAACTCGGGCGGCAGCGGGTAGTCGAGATCGAGCGGTCGCACCGCGCTACGTCGTCCGGTCGCCCGCCCCCCGGAGCAGCGCCTTCAGGATGTCGATCGGCACCGGGAAGATGGTGGTCGAGTTGTTCTCCGAGGCGACCTCCACCAGGGTCTGTAGGAAGCGGAGCTGCAGCGCGATCGGCTCCTTGGCCATGATCGCCGCCGCTTCCACCAGCCGCTGCGCCGCCTGGTACTCGCCCTCGGCGGCGATGATCTTGGCGCGCCGCTCGCGCTCGGCCTCGGCCTGGTGGGCCATCACCCGTCGCATCTCCTCGGGCAGGTCGATGAACTTGATCGCCACCTGCACCACCTTGATGCCCCACGGCTCAGTATGCTGGTCGATGATCGACTGCAGGTGCGCGTTGATCTTCTCCCGCTCGACGAGGAGCTGGTCGAGCTCCACCTCGCCGCACACGCTGCGCAGCGTGGTCTGGGCGTTCTGGGACGTGGCGAAGAGGTAGTTCTCCACCGCGACCACGGCGCGGTTGGGATCGACCACCCGGAAGTAGAGGACCGCGCTCACCTTCAACGAGACGTTGTCCTTGGTGATCACGTCCTGCGACGGGACGTCCATCGTGATCGTGCGCAGGTCGATGCGGATCGCCTTCTCGATGCCGGGGATCACGTAAATGATCCCCGGCCCGCGCGCCCCGACCACCCGCCCCAGCCGGAAGACGACCGCGCGCTCGTACTCGCGCAGGATCTTGAGCCCGCGCATCAGGAACACCACCAGGATGGCCATTGCGGCCCATGCACCAAACATCGCGGTCTCCCTTCAACGGTTCTCGGGTCGGGCGCCCAGGGGTGGTCTACGGTGTCCCGGGTTGGCAGCCCCGCGCATCGAGTTCATCGCTTGGGCAAGCCAGCAGGACAAGGGGCGCGCGAAGGGAGCCAGCGCGGCGACGCGCGCTGGGCGGGAGCGCTTGAAGGGCGGCGGCGCCCCCCCGACGCGGACCACCCCTTCCTGTCCTCGTACTCCTCGGTGGCGGCGTTGAACCCGAAGGCGCCCTTGGCCTCGCGCACCTTCTCGAGCACCACCGCCCCGTCCTGCCCCGCGTTGCGGGCGATCCAGCGCAGCGGCTCCTCGAGGGCCCGCCGCACGATGGTGACGCCCGCCCGCTCTTCCTCATCGAGCTTGAGCGCGTCGAGCGCGCTCCGCGCCCGCAGCAGCGCCACCCCACCGCCCGCCACGATACCCTCCTCCTTGCCTAGGCTTGCCTGGCTCCCTTCGGGATGCGCAAGGCCGACTGAAGCGATTTGAGGAGAGCGTAGGCTTCTTCGGTGCTGAGCCGATAGCGCGGCTTCGAGTTGTCGTTGACAAACACGACGAACGGCTCACTCCGGGCTTCGGTCGTTTCTTGCTCGGGATTGTGCTCTACGCGAAGGCGAGCCATCAGCGATCACGCCGTCTGGGTCTTCGATCCAGGCGGTCGCCCAGGACGACGCCAACGAACGCCTCACTTCTCTCGCGGGCGGGGTCACCCGTTCGCGCGGGCACGAGGACGCTCAGCACACGGGCAATAGACGGCAAGCCCTTCATGCGCGCCTTCCTTCCTCGGACGACGAGAGGCTATGCCCCCACGACTATGGGCGTCAAGCTGGCCTCGCCCGGGTGCGGTCGGGTCGGACGATCACGCCGCTCGCGAGCCTGCTCTTACCATGCCTTTCCGGCCGGTGAATCGATTTTGGGTCGTCGCGTAATGCGGTGTAAGGTTAGGAGAAGCTCGATATGAACGACCGCATGTCGGATCCAACCCCCACCTGCAGGCTGGGCGTCACGGTCACGCCGCGGCGGCCCGGCTTCGACTTCGAAGGCCTCGACCACGAGGTGCCGCGCGCCTGGCACCCGGCTGGCATCGGGCCCACGGCATTTCTCGAGGCGCTCTCGGCGAT
>VBKF01000138.1 GCA_005888095.1 Deltaproteobacteria bacterium
AGCTTCCGGTCGTTCGGAAACGTCCAGAACACGGCCGCGAGGTCGGTTGCGTGGAGCACGCGGCGGAGCCGGCCGCACTGCGCCGTCGCGGCGGCTGCCGCACGGTGGAAAGCCGCCTCGGCCTGCCCCTCCGGAAAAGCGCGGCCGGTGATCCACACCCACCCCCTCCCGGTCGCGAGCCGAAAGAGCACGCGCAGCCGCCTGCCGAACCGGTAATGGATCCGCAGGAGCTCGCACGGCCCGACCGGCAACGGCCCGTCGGCCCCGAGCGTCCCGGCAAGCAGCCGCGCGACGGCCTCGGTGTCGAGCAGCCAATCGCGCTGCGGCAGCGCCGCATCGGCTGCGAGGAGCGCGCTCATGTGTCTGTATCGCAGGCGCCGAGGACCACGATCTCGCCGCTCTCCGATTGCCGGAGCCACGCCGCCACGCCACGCACCTCGAGGGGGCCGAGCTCGAGGCGTCCCCGGGTGGAGCGCCAGCCGACCCAGTCGCTCGCCCGGCCGTCCGGCCCTGTGCCCCGCACCTCGACGACGGTGGCGCCGTCGCCGCCGTGCACCGCGAGCGACGGTGGAATCCTGCCGGGCGCGAGCGGCACGATGAGCGTCGTGAACGTCACCTCCGCCCTGCCGTCGACCGCGATGGAGACGACCGGCGCCTGGTACTTGACGCCGTACGACTCGGCCACCCACCCCGCTTCGAGCCGCGGCGTCCCCGCGCGAGCGACGACGAGCGCCAGACCGGGCGCGCGGACGATCGCGTTCGCCGGCCCGGCGGCCATCTCCGTCCGCTGCCAGGCGTCGGCGGAGAGGTGGAAGCGGAGGTCGTAGCGGTGTGCTCGGTCGCCGCGCAGGCGGTCTTCGAGGAGCCAGTACTCGCCGGCGACGAAGACGACGCGGCGGGTGTGGACCACCTCGTAGCAGGGGCTCCGAACCTCGCCGTGCAGGACGTCGAGCCCCGTCGCCCGGTGACGGCCGAGGAACCTCGCCTGTGCGACCGCCTCGTCGGGTTTGCCGCGAGCGTAGGGGGTCTGATCGAGCCCGTCGACGCAGACAGTGTTGTGGGCGGCGGTGCCCCTGAACCAGCGCCGCCAGTTCGGGCTGGCCTCCGAGTAGCTGTAGCGGCCCGGGTCGACGACCAGGGGCCGGCCGCCGGCGGCGATCTCGACGTTCAGCAGGTCGTAGTGGCCGTGGGAGCCGTCGCCGAGCGGCCC
>VBKF01000139.1 GCA_005888095.1 Deltaproteobacteria bacterium
CAGGAAGTCGGGATGGCCGAGCAGGCCCCCCGCACGCTCGAGGAGGCCCAGGTACGAGCCGCCGTCCGCGTCCGAGAGGGCCGGGATGCCGCCGTCGGGCCGGTGGCAGTGGAGCGCGAACTCGCAGGCCCGCGCCAGCCGTTCGTCGTAGCCGTCGGGCAGCGTGACCCCGAAACGCCGGGCGTTCTCCCGCACGCCGACGAACGTCCGGAGCGTGATCATGTGGTAGTGCGTCGAGCGCTCCCGGTGGACGCCGTCCGGCAGGATGTCGCTCAACAGGTTCTCCGAGAGGGCCGTGACGGCGAAGTCGAGCAGCGTGCCGTCGGGGTCGAGGTCGGGGAGGGCGAGCGCCGCGATGAAGAGCGCGTAGAGCTCGAGGGTGCGGTGGTTCCGCTCGGGCGTGAGCCGACCCCTCAGATCGCGGACCTGCGCGGCGAGGCTGCCGGCGATACAGGCCGCGGTGCCGGGCGAGAGGCCGGGGAAACCCGGCGCCGCCGCGAACATGTTCCAGGCATAGATCCAGTTCTGGATGCGCCGGCCGGCCACGTGGCTCGGGTCGGCGCCGACCGGCACCGTCCGGATCCACGAACGGGCGAGGCGCTCCCAGGCGGCGAGGAATCGCGGCTCCGCCGTCTCGGCGAAGGCGTGCGCGAGGTCGAGGCCATAGTAGAACTTGCTCCACTCGATTGCCCACTCCCTGTCCTCGACGAGCCCTGCCGAGAGCCAGTCGGGCTCGAGCCCGAGCTCGAGGGTGACGCCGTTGTGCGTGAACCGTCCGGCGCACGCCGCCTCCGCCACCCCACGGTCCCGATGCTGGTCGGCGACGATGCAGAAGACCGGCCGCGGCTGCGGAGGCGCGCTCATTGCCCGGCTCCTGCCGCGCTCCCGCGCCCCCGCACGATCGACATGCCGTCGACGATGCGCCCGCCCTCGAGGCGGTAGACCGCGTCGGCGCAGTCGAGCAGCGACGGGCGGTGCGTGATGACGAGGCACGTCCGGCGGTCCCGGATGCGCTTCAAGGCCTCGACGATGAGCGCTTCGTTCGCGGTGTCGACCCCCTCGAGGGGCTCGTCGAGCACGAGGATCGGACGATCGAGCAGGAAGGCCCGCGCCAGCGCCACGCGGCGCCGCTGACCGCCGGACAGGTCGACGCCGTCCTCGCCGAGCGGCGTGTCGAGGCCCGCGGTGAGGCCGCGGAAGAAGCCGTCCAGGCCGACGCGGCCGAGCGCCTCCCACAGCCGTTCGTCCGCCATCTCGGCTCCCGGCGGCGTGAGCGCCTCGCGCACGGTGCCGGCGAACAGGTGCGTATCCTGGATCATCACCGCGAACTGTGCGCGCAGCGAGCGCAGGGAGATCCCGGTGATGGGCCTGCCATCCAGGCGAACCGTGCCCGCGCTCGGGTCGAACAGGCGGAGGAGCAGGCTCACGATCGTGCTCTTGCCGGCACCGCTCTTGCCGAGCAGCACCGTGAAGCTGCCGGGTTCGAGGCGGAGCGTCGCCCCACGCAGCACGGCCGCGCCGCGCCCGCCGGAGTCCGGGTAGGCGAAGTGGACGTCCTCGAGCTCGAGGGCGCCGCGCGCGCGGCCGATCTGAACGGCGGCGGGCGCGTCGCGCACCTCGGGTGCGTGCTCGAGGAGCGCCAGGAGCCGCTCGCCGGCGGCGAGCCCCTTGCTCACCGCCGATGCCAGGTCGTTGATCTTCTCGACCGGCTTCAGGAGGTTGGAGATGTAGCTCGCGAAGACCGTGAGGACGCCGACGGTCAAGCTCCCGCGCAGCACGAGGAGCGCTCCGCCGCCGATCACGACGGCGACGGCGACGCCCTTGGCGATGGTCAGCGAGCGCTCCATGCCGACCTCGAGACGGGTCTCGTGCATGCCGGCTTCGAGGCTGCGGGCGTTGGTGGCGCCGAAGCGCTCGCGGGCGTGCTCCTCGGCCCCCAGCACCTGCACGGTGGGCAGGCCGCGCACGATCTCCTGCGCCAGCCCCGCGACCTCGCCCTCGTGATGCCGCTTTTCGCGCGAGGCCTCGTGCAGCTGGCGGCCGTTCCAGAGCGCCACCGCGATGAGGGCCGGGACGATCACCAGGCCGACCAGGCCGAGCCGCGGCTCGATCCAGAACATCACCGCGAGGGTGAGCGTCCCCGTCGTCGCGTAGCGGAAGATGAGCGGGACGGTCCTCATCTGCAGGCGGACGAAGACCTTCACGTCGTCGACCAGCCGCAGCACGAGCTCGCCGCTGCGGTGCGTCGCGCGGATGGTGGGCGGCAGCGCCTGCACGTGCATGAGCACGCGATCCCGCAGCTCGAGGTTGACCTGCTCGGCCACCCGCGCGTCGATGATCTTCTGCCAGGCGACCGCCGCCGCGCCGATCGCGGTGATGAGCACGTAGCCCGCGGCGAGCGGGAGGACGAGCGCCTCCGGAGAGAGCCCGGGATCGAGCGCCCGCAGGAGCGGAGGAAGGGGCTTGTGGGCGATGGCGCTGTCGATCAGCAGCTTCAGCGGCCACGGGGTGAGGATGGCCGCCCCGGCGGCGACGATCTCGAGGACCGTCGACAGCACGAGCGCCCAGCGGTGGGTCCACAGGTCCCCGCGGAAGGCGCGGCTCAACCGCGAGACGACGCCCCGCTTCATGCCGCCACCGCCGGCCGGAACAGCAGGGCGAGGTGCGCCGCCAGCCGCTCGCCGTCGAAGCGTTGGCGGACGGCGGCCTCCGCCGCGCCTCCGAGACGGCGCGCGAGGTCGGGATCGCGATGCAGGCGCACCATGGCCTCGGCGAGTGCGGCGGGATCCTCGGGCGGAACGAGGAGGCCGTTGACGCCGTCCACGACCAGCTCGGGGATTCCGGAGACCGCGGTCGTGACCACCGGCAGGCCGCACGCCATCGCCTCGATGAGCACGTTCGGGATGCCGTCGCGGTCGCCGTCCTCGGCCACCCGGCAGGGCAGGCAGAAGACCGTGGCGCGGAGGTATTCGTCGAGCAGTGCCGCCTGCCCGAGCGGGCCTGCCAGCTGCACGGCGTCGGCGAGGCCGCGCGCGGTGATCCGCCGCCGGACCTCCGCCTCGTGCGCGCCCTGGTCGCCCACGATCGTCGCCTTGACGGCGACGCCCTGTGCGCGGACCAGCGCGCACGCCTCGACGAGGACGTCGAAGCCCTTCTTCGGCACGAGTCGGCCGACGCCGAGCGCCCGGATCGACTGATCCCTCGCGGTCGGAGCGCCGGGTGCCGCCGCGAGCAGCCGCGCCAGGTCGGCGTTCAGCCCATGGTACACGCAGTGAACGGGGACCCCGGCGGCGATCGCTGCCAGGTACCGGCGGTTCGCCTCGGTGCAGGTCACCGCGAAGCGTGCCGCCGCAATTTTCCGGCGAAGAAGGCCGCCGGGGTTGAGCGACGGCTGGTAGAGGTCGCGCGCGTGGGCCGTGAAGGAGAAGGGGATGCGGCTGATCATGGAGGCCAGCCAGGCGACCGTCGCGGTCCCGTGGCAGAAGTGGGCGTGCAGGTGGCGGACGTCGGGCGTCCGGCGCAGGCGGTCGGCGAGCGCGGTGGCTTGGAGGAACTCCTTCACGACCCGCGGCGGCCACGAGCCGTCGCGTCGCGCGCGCCGGGCCTGGGCGATGGTGGCGGCGATCGCGCGGACGAGGCCCCGCGGCCGCCACCAGGCGAGGCGGAGAATCCCCGGTAGGAACGCCGGCAGCGAGCGCACGAGCCAGCGGAGGAACGGGGTGTGCGTGAAGGAGGCCGTGACCGGAAGATAGTCGGGGCGGGCGGCGATGCGCGCGACGACCGGATGAGGCGCGCGCCGATCGTCGAGCTTGAGGACGAAGAGCCGCAGGCGGAGGCCCTGCCGCTCGAGCCAGTGGATCTCGCTCGCGATGAAGGTCTCCGACAGGCGGGGGAAGCCGGTGAGCAGGTACGCGATCGAGCCGGTCGCGCGGCTCGCGCTACGGCGGGCGTCAGCCATAGGCCCGCTCGAGCACCCTGCCGAGCCGCTCGGTGCAGCGCCCGAGCTCGAAACGTCGCTCGATGTACGCCCGCCCCTCCCGCCCGAGCCGCTTCCGCCAGTCCGGCCGGCGGGCGAGCAGCTCGAGCGCGCGGGCGAGCGCCTCGGCATCGCCGGGCGGAACGAGGACGCCGGTCCGGCCGGGCAGGACGGCGGTCGCCACGGCGCCGACGTCGCTCGCCACCACGGCGCGGGCGCTGGCCAGCGCCTCGAGCACGACGTTGGGCAGCCCGTCGCGGTCGCCGTTGCGGTCGGCGACCGACGGCAGCACGACGACGTGCGCGCGTGCGTACTCGGCCGGGAGATCGGCGTGCGTGCCCGGGCCCGCGAGCGTGACGCGCTCGCCGAGGCGCGCGGCAGCAACCGCCCGGGCGAGCCGCGCCTGCCGGGGCCCTTCGCCGACGATCCGCAGCCGGAACGGGATCGTGAGGCGCGCGACCGCCTCGATGAGCGTCTCGAAGCCCTTTTTCTCGACCAGCCGGCCCACCGCGAGGAGGCAGAGCGGGACCCCGCGCGGCTCCGGCCTGGGGCGGAAGCGATGCGTGTCCACCCCGTGCGGGAGGACGCGAGACGGCGCCCCTGCCCGCGCCAGCTCGGCGGCGATGTCGCGGTTGCAGGCGATGACACAGGCCGCCCGCCGGGCGCGCGCGGCGAGTGCCGCCGGCGTGACTTTCCGGGCATCACGTGCATGGACGCTGAAGCCGTACGGCACGCCGAGCCGCCGCGCGGCGTGCGCCGCGACCGCGGCGGGGCGGTGCGCGAAGTAGCCGTGGATGCCTGTTACCTCCCGTCCGCGAAGGCGCTCGGCGAGACGCGCCGCCTGCGTGCTCGCGCTCCCCGCGGGGAGCAGCTCGACTCGGCCGAGGAGGCGCGCGCAGCCGGGGTGGAGCGGCCCGCCGTCACCTGCCTTGGTCGCGAACACGGCGGCGAGGGTGCCGCGCGCGTCGAGGGCGAGCAGCTCGTTCAGGAGAAAGGTCTCCGACCGGCGCGGAAAGCCGCTGGTGACCACGGCGATGCCGCCGGGCATCATGCCCCTCCATCAAACAGCGCCCGCGCGCGCGTCACCACGCGCACGAGCCCCCCGAGGTCGACCGGCGCGACGGGCGCCGGATCCCGGTGAAGGGCGGACAGCACTGTGGAGATCAGCCGCTCGGGTGTGAGCTCTCCCGGCTCGATGAGGTCGAAGTACCCGAGATCGGCGAAGCGCCTGGCGCGGATGAGCTGCTCGCGCACCGGCTCGGCGCGGGGGACGAGGACGGCGCGGCGCCCGGACGAGAGGAGCTCGCACACGGTGCTGTATCCGGCCATCGAGACCACGACGTCGGCCTCGGCGTAGCGGCGGCCGAGGTCGGGTTCGAAATCGAAGAAGTCGACGTCCGGCATGACGCCGAACCGCTCGAGGATCCGGGCGCGGCGGTGCTCGGGCATCTGCGGGCCGAAGACGATCGTCGTGCGGAGCGCGAAGCGGCGGGGAAGCCCGAGCAGTCCCTCGAGGTAGGCCTCCACGACGTCGCTGCCGTCCCCGCCCCCGCCCGTCGTCACCAGCACCCGTGGCGGTCCGCCGTTGGACGGGCACCCCTCGGTCCCCGTTCGCAGGTAGCCGCAGAACACCGTCTTGCGGGCGACGGCCTCGGGGAACCCGTACTCGCGCACGGTGTCGAAGACCGCGGGCGTCCCGTAGACCCACACCTCGTCGTAGTAGCGCTCGATGGTCGCGAACGCGTGCGACTTCGCCAGCACGCGGCGGGTCCGCGCCGGCTCGTCCAGGATGTCGCGCAGCCCGAGCACGATGCGCGGCGGCCGGCGCAGCCGGCGCAGCGCGGCCAGGGTCCCGAGCAGCTCGCCGTCCACCCCGGTGGCTCGTTTGTCGACGATCACCAGGTCGGGGTCGAAGCCGAGCGCTGCCTTGCGCAGGATGTCGCGGCGCATGCGCTTCACGTCGTCTGACCAGGAGGACAGAAACATAGGCTGGTAGCGCTCGGCGGCGACGCGGTCGAGGCACGGGAGCTTCACGTAATCCATCCCGTCCGGGATGCGCAGCGCGTGGATGACCGGGGAGCCCGTGACGATGAGGACGGCGGCACCCGGCAGCGCCCCGGTGAGCGCTTCCGCAACGAGCAGCGTGCGGTGGATGTTCCCGAGGCCGAAGGTGTCGTGCGAGTAGAGAAGAATTTTGGGACCGATCACCGGGGACGGCTGCACTGCCATCTCGACGGCGGGGACCGGCGCCATGCTGTTCGTGATCTCTGTGCTTTCGTCGACCATCGCGGCACTCATTGCCGTGACGGGTTCCCCATCCCGGGGGCTATCCGGTCCGTCCCAGCGCCCTACGGCATAGTGTCGATACCAGACTACATACGGGTTTGTGAATACCAGGATACATGAGGGTTACGGAAGTACCCTAGCGGTATCGCAAGTGCGGTATTCTAGCAGCCGTCGCGAGGGGATGGCGGCGGATCGAAGACGACGTCGGCGTCACGCGTTTCTGGGTGAAATGCCCCAGCGGTATCGCACCGCGGTATTGGCGTCCCCGGCGCAAGCCGTCGACGCTCGACCGCGCACCGTCCGAGGCGAGACCTGTCCCCCGGAAACTCGTCAGTGTAGCCCTTCGGATCCGTTCGATTTTCTTGCCGCAGGCGTCGAGCGCGATGACCGGCGCCCCGCTCGCCGCCGCGTCGGGGCGACGGCCGGTGGAGGAGATCGCGCAGGATGCGCTCCGGTCTCGACTGCATCCACGGGGGCGCGCACCGCGGCGGTCACGACGGGGTGGAAGCGCAGCCTGAGTTCAAGCGCCGCCCTCTTCCCGCATTTCCCCCATTGACACGCACGCGCCTGCCCATCAGTTTCCGGCAAGGGGGGCAGTAGTTGAACCTCGACTTCTCCTGTCCTCTAGCCCTTCCCGTGCAGACGTGGCCGCCCTCCGGCCTGCGCGACTCGATCGTCTGCGCCGCGGAGTCCGCCTTCACGCTGCACGTCTACGACGAGGTGCAGCTGGACCAGGTCGCCGATGCTTGCGGCGTCGCCACGAGTACCGATTGACACCATGAGCACACACGCAGAAGACCTGGGACCCCGCGACGAACCCGAAGCGCCGCCCCCGGTTCGCGCGCGACGGCGCATCCCGCGCGCGGCCCTCTTCGCCCCCGCGCTGCTCGCCGGCGCCGCCGCGTACTACCTCCGGCCGGCGGGCAGCACGGCGCCCCTGGGCTACGTGACCGTCGCCGTCGACCACGGGCCGATCGAGCGTGTCGTCAACGCTACCGGCGCCGTGAACCCGGTCACTGCCGTGCTGGTGGGAACTTACGTCTCGGGCCCGATCCAGGCGATCGACGCTACCTTCAACTCGACGGTCAAGAAGGGCCAGCGCATCGCGAAGATCGACCCGGCGCCCTTCGCCGTGAAGGTCCGCGAGGCCGAGGCCAACCTCCAGAACGCGCAGGCGAAGGTCGCAGGGAACCGTGCCGACCTGAAGCTCAAGAAGCTCCTCCTCGAGCGGAACCGCGTGCTGCTCCGGCGGAACCTGATTGCGCAGAACGACCTCGACACCGCCGAGACCAGCTACGAGCAGTCGTCGGCGCAGCTCGCCCTCGACCAGGCCGCCGTCGCGCAGGCGCGGGCGACCCTCGAGGAGGCGCAGGTGAACCTCCGCTACACGGACATCCTCTCGCCCGTTGACGGCGTGGTGGTCTCGGTCAACGTCGCCGTCGGGCAGACGGTGGCCGCGAGCTTCCAGACCCCGACGCTCTTTCTCATCGCCGGGGACCTCGCCAAGATGCAGGTCGACACCAACGTGAGCGAGTCCGACGTGGGGCGCGTGCGCGAGGGGCAGCCCGCCACCTTCACCGTCGATGCGTACTCGGGCCAGCCCTTCCACGGCAGGGTCGCGCAGGTGCGCAACGCGCCCATCACCGTGCAGAACGTCGTGACCTACGACGTCGTCGTGGCGGTCGACAACCCGGGGCTCGAGCTGAAGCCCGGCATGACGGCCAACGTCTCGATCACGACCGCGAAGCGCGACGAGGCGCTGCGCATCCCCGTCCGCGCGCTCCGCTTCCATCCGGACGGGGCCGGACCCGGGACGCCGAACGCCAACGCGAAGGAGGAGAGCGCCGTCTATGTCCTCGCGTCGGACGGCACGCTCCGTCGCGTCGAGGTGGAAGCCGGCATCCGCGACAACCAGCATGCGGAGGTCCTGAAGGGCGACCTCCACGAGGGGGATCCGACCGTCATCGGCCTGCGGCGCGACAGCACGGACGGCGCTCCTGCTCCGCGGCCGCCAGGCCTCGGCGGGCTGAAGCGGCTCTAGGTATGCGGCCGCTCATCCACCTCCGCGACGTGTGGAAGGTACCCCACGTCGCCGACTACGCCGAGCGCATCGTCACCTTCCGCGACGGACGGATCGTGTCGGACGTGCTGCAAGCGCCGTCCCGGCAGGCGACGGAGGCCTTACGCGCATGAGCCTGCTCTGGATGACGGTCGTCACCGCGCTCCGGGCGCTGCGGCGGAACGTGCTCCGCTCGACGCTCACCATGCTCGGCGTCATCATCGGCGTGGCCGCGGTGCTGACCATGGTGAGCATCGGGCGCGGCGCCAACGCCGCCGTGCAGCGGCAGATCCAGAGCCTCGGGAACAACCTGCTCATGATCATCCCGGGCACCACCACGGCCAATGGCGTGCACTCGGGTTCGGGCGCCGCCATGTCGCTCACCATGGCGGATGCGACGGCGATCGCCAAGGAATGCCCAGCGGTCGCCGACATCGCGTGGGCCAAGCGGCAGGTGGTGCAGGTCGTCTACGGCAACCAGAACTGGGCCACGGCGGCGCACGGGGTACCGCCCTCGTATCTGTCGCTGCGCGAGTGGCCCCTCAGCGCGGGACGGTCCTTCGACCAACGGGACGACGCGGGGGCCAACGCGGTGGCGGTCCTCGGGCAGACGGTCGTCGATCAGCTCTTCGAGCCGGGCGAGGATCCGATCGGCGCCACCATCCGCGTGAAGAACGTGCCCTTCACGGTGATCGGCGTGCTCGTGCGCAAGGGGCAGACGGCGTGGGGCCAGGATCAGGACGATGTGGTCCTGATGCCGTTCTTGACCGCCGAGCGGCGCGTCCTCGGCACGAAGATCCTGGGCACGGTCGACATGATCGTCGTCTCGACCACGACCGCCGACGCCCTCCCGCAGGTCGAGGAGCAGGTCCGCAGGCTCCTCCACGAGCGCCACCGGATCCCGCCCGGCCAGGACGACGACTTCACCGTCCGCGATCTCAACGAGATCGCCGAGGCCTCGAAGAAGGCGAGGGAGGTGATGACGAACCTGCTCCTGAGCGTCGCGTCCGTGTCGCTTCTCGTGGGCGGCATCGGGATCATGAACATCATGCTCGTGTCGGTGACCGAGCGCACGCGCGAGATCGGCGTCCGCCTCGCCGTGGGCGCGCGGACGGGCCATATCCTGCTCCAGTTCCTGGTCGAGGCGACGGCGCTCAGCCTGGTGGGGGGTGCGGCCGGCCTCCTGCTCGGCATCGCCGCGACGCGGCTCATCGCGTACCTCGCGGCGTGGCCGACCCTCCTCTCGGTACCGGCCGCGGCGGGCGCGTTCCTCGTGGCGGGCGCGGTCGGCATCTTCTTCGGCTTCTACCCGGCCCGCCGCGCGGCACAGCTCGATCCGATCGCCGCGCTCCGCTACGAGTGAGGCTCGGCCGCGAGAAGGTCCTCGGACAGTTCCAGCACCTTCTCGGTGAACGGGCTGCGTTCCGCGAACTGCGTGCTCAGGTAAATGTGCCGTACCAGCGTGAGCGTGGTGTAGGCCCGGACGGCAGCGCGGGTCCCATCACCGGAGAGTTCCACGAAGCGTTCTTCGAGCGCCTCTGCGCGATCCGACAGCACGGTCCGATCTCCGAACATGCGCAGACTCTGTTCCAGGAGATGTCCCAAGAAGTTGCCGACGTCCAGCCCCCGGTCACCCTCGCAGTACAGATCGAAGTCCAGGAGATAGAGACGGGGTCCGTCTACGATCACGTGGTCCGGGTAGAAGTCTCGGTGGATCCCGCACGGACTCGAATCAGGGACGGAGGCACGGAGTCGGTCGCAGGAGACCAGCAGGTGACCGAGGCGTTGCGCCCACTGCGGTTGCATCTGAGCCACGAGCGACAGCCGTTCGTGCAGGATGCGCACTTCATCCGCCATCGTATGGCGACGGTGGGCCGGAATGCGTGCCTGGTGGAGTTTGTGAATGGCCTCCGCAATTCGCCTCGCCAG
This sequence comes from Deltaproteobacteria bacterium, assembly GCA_005888095.1. GTDB lineage: Bacteria > Desulfobacterota > Binatia > DP-6 > DP-6 > DP-3. Next base: position 10,251 of record VBKF01000139.1, read on the forward strand.
CGCAACCCCCCCAGCGTCGCCCAGCAGGCGGGTTGCTGCCACCCCGGGAACTTTGTGCTGGAACCACATCTGGAATTCCGGGATGACCCCGATTGGTTGAGGGACGGAGACCGCGTCTTCGCTATCGGACGTGAAGCCGGAGTTCCAGAGCGCCTCGACCACCTCGTAGCTCGAGGTGTCCAGCCCCTTGGCCCTTGCCTTGCCCACCACGGTCTGGAGCGGCGCATTGGGCTCGCCCACCTCGACGTCGTACTCGATCAGGCAGCGCCGCCCAGGCTTGTATCGTGTCACGCGGATCGCGCGGATCTGGACCCTCCCCTTCCCTCGGCTCAGGCGTGGGAGGCGACCTTCGAACTGTCGCTGGGCTTCGTGCGGGTCGAGCGCACGCGCCAGAAAGGGCATCGTCGGGTCGTCCGCAACGCCGAACGGGTCAATCACCGGGATGCTCAACGGCCCATCTCATGGCCCACGCGGCTCAGAACCGCGAGCAGCCCTTTTCCGATCCGCTGCAGCGAATAATGCTCCATGCAGCGAGCCCGCGCGCGTTCTCCCAGGGTGCGGGCCGCCTCGGGATCGTTGATCAGCTCGCAGATGGCCGCAGCCAGCTCATCCACGTCCCCTGGCGGCACCAGCCGGCCACATCCTTCCAGGATCACGGGGAGGTCAGACACCGAGCTGGCGACGATCGGCTTTCCCATCGCCATGGCCTCGAATACCTTCATGGGCATCTGGTAGCGCGCCGGCTCGCTGCTCAACTGGGGGATGGCAACAACGTCGGCCGCCGCAAGCAGCCTGGGAAGAGCGGGGTACGGGACCAGCGGGATCCTATCCAGAGCGAACCGCCCCCACTCCGGCGCAGTGAGATCCTCCGCGCGACACGTGACCGCCAGGCGGACGCCCGGCAGCCTGCTGACCGCTTGCGCCAGTGGTTCCATGCCCTTGTGAGGTCGCGGAGTTCCGGGGAACAACACGGTAGGCCCGGTGAAGCCGAAAGCGCGGCGAGCCTCCTCCCGGTCTATTCCAACGGGATCGAACAATTCGGTATCGGGTGCATGCGGGATCAGGGTGCCGCCAAACCTCCGCTGGAGAGCGGTTGAAGACACCGTGATCGCCGACGCCGCGCCCACCGCCTTCGTGAGCAGCGAAACGTAAACGGACGATGCCGGTCGCGAGAGATCCGCCATCAATGGGTTTGCTGCCCACGCCGACCGAGGGGCCAGGGCCACATCCAAATCATCGACATCGAGGACGACGGGAACCTCGCGGCGTTCTGCCGCCACCAAGGCCACCCCGAAGGAAGCCAGATACGGCTTGACGGCGATCAGCACGTCTCCGTCCGCGGCTTCGACCAGCTGGATGAACGACTCGTAGAACCTTGGAAAACGTCGCTTGCGGACCGGCCTGATCCACGGCTCCTGCGGCAGGGCGGGCCATCCTCCCTGGCGGCGCATCGGACCAATCAGATTGACTTCCGCGAAGGTCCTGGCGGCTTGGGCCAGCCGATGGGCCCGCATGACCGCATTCGAGGAGAGATCGTGACTGAGGATCGTGACTTTCATCGTAACCGACGGAGCGCTTCCGCCGTGAGCTGAGGCACGAGATGGGCGTCATCCGACCACAATGTGACGAGGCCCTGGGCGATTCGCAGGAGTCCGGCGGCGAGGTGGAAGCCGAGCCGAGCCTCGATCGAAGCACCGGGCCGCAAGGACTCATACCTGGCCACCACTCGGTCCAGCATGGACCAGCATGCCGGCCTCCCCTGGCGCAGCGCCCACGTCCAACACCAGGCACCGAAATAGGCGAGGTCTCTTGCCGGGTCGGCTCGCTGGAGGCGATCCCAGTCGATCAGGGTGACTCCGTCTGATCCCACCAGGACGTTTCTGGGCGAGAAATCCCCATGACAAGGCACCAGCTCGGGATCCTCGACCTCAGCCGCCTCCAGAGCCTCGGCCACCTCCCGGAACGAATCAACGAACTGAGGAGCCACGTGGCCCACGGTGTCCGCCTTCCGCCAGACCGACCGCACGATCCGACCGACGGGACGCTGCGTGCTCGGTTGGGCCTCGCACCCATGGAGAGAGGCCAGAAGGCCGATCGCATCGTTCACGACGTCCGGGTCCGAAGCGCCCAGCTCGACGAACGGACGGCCTGGCAGCCGCTCCATGATGACCGCTCCAACGTCCGGGAGATACTCGACCGGTCGCGGGAGTCCCGGCGGCCGTCGTCGTTCGCCGAATGACGATCGCCACAACTCCTGCATGTTGGCGTACGTGGTTGCCCCTCCGCCCGATGAATAGAGCTTCGCCACCACCGGAAGGCCCGTGCGCGTCACCAGGGCCAGCGTCACTCTGTCGGGGCGGCCGGTTGGGAAGCCGGCTCCCTCGCTCTCGTACCCCCGGCTACGTAGCGCCTGAAGGAGCGGTTCCATCAATCGAGTGCGCAGCGAGACTCGGCCGGCACGTGCCTGAGCGTTGCTAAGGCAGTGCATCCATGGCTGATCGCACACGTTCAGCGAATCTCGTCTGCCGCCGCGCCACCTCGGCGTCCCACCATCGCCGACACCGGTCAGCCACGAGGGTGGTCGCGCGTGAGATGGCACGACTTGCCCGTTCGTAACCCAGTGCAGACAGGGAGTCCCCGGCAATGGCCTCGAACACCTCGACGTCCCGCTCCGCCATCTGGGTCCGCCAATCTCTGAGTCCCGGAGTCGGTGGCAACCACGCCTTTTTGGACGAGAGTCCCGGCTCCAGAGAGGTTTTGCCCACGTAATAGTCCAACATCTCCGGAGCGAAGGGGAACCCCAGGAAGGCGGCGATGCTGTGAAGCGTCTGTTCGGGCCGTGTGACCAGTTGCTCGTACTTCACCTCGAGATACCGGCTCGGACCGAGCACCACTCCATCTCGCATGCCGGTACTGACCTGCCACTGCCACCACAACGCGCAAACGGCGGCCGGTTCCTCCCGCCATAGCGCCAATTTGCCGGGCCCCTTGTCCTCGCGGGCCCATTCGCGCGTAGACAGGGTCACATCCCGGCCATCCCGAATGATGTGGACGGTCCTCACCCAGGGAAACAGGGCGTGCAAGACGGGCAGACGCCTCACGTAATCTGGAGTCTTCTCTCCGGCCAGGGGCTTTCCATGAAGCATACCGAATGCCGAATAGAGCGCGCTCACGAACCCCCTGTACGTCGTCACCTTCGCCGCGGTCTGGCGCACGGTGGCTTCAGCGAGGCCGAGTCGAGCGAAGCGGCGGTAACTCAGCACCCACTCGACGAGCTCGGGGCTGAGTGGCGGATCGATCTGATCGGTCACGTCGGTGGTGGCCTGAGGGACGACTTGTTCGAGGGCGCGCGGGATGAAATGCGTATCGTTTGCTACAGCCAGCTGCGGGTGATGATCCAGCATCCGCTGTAGGAGCGTGGTGCCCGACCGAGGGCAGCCGACGATGAACAGACACGGGTTCTGATGCACAACGGCGCCTTGATTGCCGGAGTTCCTCACGAGGAGGCCGTCATGACGTCCCTGAATTGGGCGTGGAACAGGCCGCTGTACATCCCGTCCATATCCATCAAGTCCTGATGAGTGCCTTGCTCCCTGATCTGAGCATCCGCCAACACCACGATCTGGTCGGCACGCTGCACGACGGCCAGTTGGTGAGTGATGATGACCACTGTCCTTCCCGTCATCAGGTGTTCCAGCGCTTCCATGACTGCTGCTGCCGCAGCGGCGTCAAGTCCGGTGAGGGGTTCATCGAGAATGACGATCGGCGCATCACGCACGATCGCTCGGGCGATGGCAATCCGCTGGCGCTGCCCGCCGGACAGCGTCGCTCCCCGCTCACCGAGCACCGTGTCGTAAACTTCAGGGAGCTCCCTGATGAACTCGTCCGCGTTCGCCGCCTGCGCCGCTGCCTCGATTTCCTCCAAGTGGGCGGCGGGGCGTCCGTAAGCGATGTTCTCGGCGATGCTGGCCTGCAGCAAAACCGACTCTTGGAGCACCACGCTGATTTGCGAGCGTAGCGACCTGAGAGTGTACTCTCGGATATCGTGGCCACCAATCAGAATGCTTCCCTCTGTGGGGTCGTATAGTCGGGATATCAGTGAAACCAGTGTCGATTTGCCGCCGCCGGTGGGTCCCACGATGGCCGTCACCTTCCCGGCCGGGATCGTGAGATCGATCCCCTTGAGCACGGGTCGCCCCGGTTCGTACTCGAAGCTCACGTTGCGGAACTCGACCTGACCACGGAACCGGGGTGCCGGACGGGCACCCGGGCGGTCCGTGACGCCCTCCTTGACTTCTAGCAGCTCTACCACTCGCTCCACTTGAGCGCCGGCCTTGGTTATTCGGGTGGTGTGCCTGATGGTCGTCCGCAGGGACTTGTACAAGTTGCGGACGTAGGTCACGAAGACGATCAGGCTGCCGGGGGTGATGGCGCCCGACATCACGCGCAGGACACCGAACCCGAGTGTCGTCGCCGTGACGATACCGCCCAGCACATCCATCATCCAGGAGAACCGCTCACCGGTCATGGTCGCGGCCAAGCCGCTCTCGAGACTGGCCGCGCTCTCGGCGTGGAATCGCCTTCTCGCTTCCTCCTCCTGGTTGAAGACGCGCGACATACGGATGGTTCCCAGTGTCTCATGCACCACCGAAGCGAGTGCGCCTTCGCGCTTTCGCTCCGCCCGCGAACGCTCTTGAATGCGCGAGCTGTAGACCGACAGGGCGACGAACAGCACCGGTGCGGCGGCGATGAGCACCATGGCGAGCTGCCAGTCCAGCCAGAGGAGTACGGCGCCCATGCCGATGAGGAACATACTGTTCTCGAGTATCTCGGCGATGGATTCGGTCATCGCATCCCGCATCGCCTTCACATCGCTGGTCACGCGCGTCATCAGATCGCCGGCTGACCGGCGGTCGTGGTACTGAAGGGACAACCGCTGGATGTGGTCGAAGAGCGCGGTGCGGAGGTCGAATACGACGGTTCGGCCAGCCCGGTTGAGATAGTACGCCGCCAGGTATCCCAATAGCCCCTCGAACACGGCAATTGCGACCACCACGGCGGAGACGCCCAGCAGGAGGTACAACGTCTTCCCGGCGAGGTTCTGCTGCTTGAGGATCATGTCGAACGTCACCTTGAGCGGCCACGGTTTGAGCAGGTCCATCGCCGCTTCGCCCATCATCAGCAGGAGGGCAAGGCCTATGGCGGGCCAGTGGGGCAGGACGAACGTGCGCAACCGTGCCACGGCCCGCCAGGCGCCGAGCGCATTCTCCCGTGCTCTCCTCTTCGCAAGGCGAAGGTTCGCATGCCCCTCAGCGGTCCGGGCACCACCTCCGTCCGGTGATCTTCCCACGCTCCCGCCCACGCTCTGGGCTGTTCGTTGTCGGTCCATCTAGTCCACCGTCACGTAGCGACTCTCTCAGCCGCCGGCTCGAGGCGGGCCAAAGAGAGGATCTGCTGGACCACGGCACTCCACGTGTGGTCCCGAAGCACGGTCGCTCGCGCTGCCCGCCCGAGACGTGCACGGACCTCAGGCGCGCACCGAAGGCGATCCAATGCCGTAGCGAGAGCGCTCGGGTTGTTCGGCGGGTAGAGCAAGCCGTTGACGCCGTCTTCGATCAGCTCCGCCAGTTGCCCAACTTTACTGGCAATCACCGGCAGGCCTGCTGCCATGTACTCGTAGACCTTGAGTGGCGAGAAGTAGAATCGCGCCAGCCTCGGATAGGGCGCCACGCCGACATCCATCGACGCCAACATCCCCGGCACTTCGCTCCATGGCACTGAACCGACGAGGTAAGCCGCCTCGAGCAGTCCACGCGCCGACAGGTTCCTCACCATGCTCTCCCGTTCCGGGCCATCGCCCACGATCAGCAGCCGTGTCTCTCGGTGCGCCTGATGAAGCATGCCGAACGCCTCCACCAGAGTGGAAAGATCGTGCCACCGCTTCAAGGTTCCGACAAAGCCGACCGTAAATACCCCCGGTGGAATACGGCAAAAGGGCACAACGCCCTCGAGAAAGCGGTCCGGATTCACCCCGTTCGGTACGACGTGTACTCTTCCCCGTGTGTTCGCATGCCGGCCCAGGTCCGCAGCAATCGCCTTCGACACGGCGATCAGCACCGTGGCGGCACCGATCACCCGCTCCGCAACCGACTCGGCGCTACCACGGTCCACCAACAACCGGAATTCAGCCTGCTCCTCGACCAACGGAGCGTTGACTTCGAGCACGCCCGGCACACCGGCGGCACGGGCATACTCCATTCCCGCGTAGCTCCACAGCGAGTAGCGTTCGTACACGAGGTCGAAGGACCCCTCCTGCCGGAGCGCGGTTTGCAGCCCGTGATTGGCCGCAAGTGCGGCCTGCTCGCGCGCCGCCCGCGCACCCTTGGGAAGCGCTGGAAGCCGATGAACGCCAACGTCCGCCAGATCTGGCGGCGCGTCACCCTCGACCCGCGTGGCGAACAGCTCCACTCGGTCGCCCCGCCGCACCAAGGCCCGAATGAACTCCTGCACATGGATACTCGCGCCTTTCCAGCCGAACACCGGCACGCCCGCGTCGGCACAGATGTAGGCGATGCGCATCATCCGATCGCCGCACGATCCGAAACGCCCGACTCGTGCACCCTCTCGAAGATCGCACGCAGGCGAGCCGTATTGCGATCAATGTCGAAGTCGGCCTCGATCAGGCGCCTCGCCCGATTCGCGACGTCGACACGCAACGCACGGTCTACGAGGAGGCGTTCGATGGCTCCTGCCAGCGCGGCTGCGTCATGCTGGGCCACCGTCAAGCCCGTTTCGCCGTCCCGCACCACTTCCGGGATGCCGGTCACGTTCGTCGAAACGCAGGGGGTTCCGAGCGCCATCGCTTCCGCAAGCACCGTCGGCAGACCGTCGCGATTGCCATCGGCGCCCACGACGCAGGGCGCCACCAACACCGCCGCACTCTGAACGCACCTGGCGACGTCGCCCTGCGGGCGTGGGCCCAACAGCTCGACCCATCCCCGGAGTCCAAGGTCCTCGACTTGGCGGCGCAAGGCCTCCGCGAGCGGCCCGGGGCCTATGATCTGGCAAGTGAACTCTCCGCCGCCACGGGCAAGGATTGCGCACGCGTCGATCAGGTCCGCGAACCCCTTTTTCTCGATCAGGCGGCCGACCGCCACGATCCGTGGGGGACGGTCTTCTGGCGATTCGTATGGGAACCGCTCGAGATCGAGGCCGTTGTAGATGCGCTGCACGTGTCCTGCCGCGCCACCGAACACCCTGCGCAGGTGTTGCAGATTGTAGTCGCTCACCGTGACCACGGCCGCTGCATCGCTCAGCTTCCGTCGCAAATCGTCCGGCCGGACGCTCTCATGGAAGAGGTCCTTGGCGTGTGCAGTGAAGCTGTACGACAGTCCGGCGAAGCGCGCGGCGAGCCTCGCCACGGTTGTTGCTGCGCTGGCGAAATGTGCGTGCAGGTGGCGAATGCCTTTCAGCAGCGCCTCGCGAGCAAGCAGCGCCGCTTGGCAGACGTCGCGGGCTTCCTCCCCATGGGCTGCTTCCAGCGCCTTCCACAGGCCCGGCAAGACGTCGCTTGCCTTCTCGAGCACCTCCCAGAAGCTGGCGGCCCTCAGCGCATCAGCGGTGAGGGTGTCGGTCGTGAGGCCTTCGGCCGGCAGGAGCAGGTAATTCGTCGGCGCTCGCACTCGAGCGATCATATCCTGAAAGTGCGTGTCATTCGGAGGGCGGAGGGCGAAGATCTCCAGCCCCAGGCCGGCCCGTTCGTGCGCAATGAGCTCGTTCACAATGAAGGTTTCTGAGTAGCGCGGATACCGCTTCAGCACGTAGCCTACGCGCAGCGACTCCGAGGCCGACATGTTCGTAGTTCCCCCCTCCTGCCACCGAGCACGGGGCGCGCCCAGCCATGTTTTTCGTACGAGAGTACGTCACACATGGCGTTGGGACCACGCATCACGATGATACTGGTAGTCCGGGACGATGCCGTGAACGTTCAGGTCGAGGGTGACGCGCCCCCATGCTTCGGCCTGCTACGATTCGACGCCCTCCTCGTCGTGATGGGCGTCGGTGGACCTGAGGATGTGCGCAAAATCAGTCTTCGGCTGTGTGGCGCGCCGCCGACACTGGCTCTCCTCCGCGACGGCGCGAGCTGTCGCCTTCGATCGCGATGATGCGGGCCTCTTCGACGACGAAGGGAGCATGGTCGCCCACCCCGATCGTCCGTCTCCAGGCGCCGGAGCATCCACTCACCGCCGGGGTTGATCGGGAAGATCCCCGGCCGCGCTCGGCGCGCCGCGCCGGCGAAGTGCTTCCTCAGCACGAACATCACGCGCTGCGGTCTCGTGACGACCACGTCGTACCCCCGCCTCACGCGTTCCCTCCTCGAAGCAGCACCCGTGCGCGCTCGACGATCCGCGGCAGCCCGCCCAGGTCGACGGAGGGAACCGACGCGACATCGCGCCGCAGAGCGGCGAGGACCTTCCTGATCAGCCGCTCGGGCTCGAGATGCCTCGGCTCGACGAGGTCGAAGTATCCGAGCTCGGCGAAGCGCCTGGCGCGGATGAGCTGCTCGCGCACCGGCTCCGTACGGGGGACGAGGATGGCGCGGCGCCCGGACGAGAGAAGCTCGCATACGGTCGAGTATCCGGCCATCGAGACCACGACGTCGGCCTCGGCGTAGCGGCGGCCGAGGTCGGGTTCGAAATCGAAGAAGGCGACGTCCGGGAGGACGCCGAACCGCTCGAGGATCCGGGTGCGGCGGCTCTCGGGCATCTGCGGGCCGAAGATGATCGTCGTACGGAGAGCGAACCGGCGGGGAAGCCCGAGCAGCCCCTCGAGGTAGGCCTCCACGACGTCGCTGCCGTCCCCACTTCCGCCTGTTGTCACGAGCACCCGAGGCGGCCCGCCGTCGGACGGGCGCCCCTCGGTACCGGTTCGGAGATAGCCGCAGAAGACCGTCTTGCGGGCGACGGCTTCGGGGAAGCCGTACTCGCGCACCGGGTCGAAGACCACCGGGGTGCCGTACACCCACACCTCGTCGTAGTAGCGCTCGATGGTCGCGAACGCGTGCGATTTCGCCAGCGCGTGGCGCGTGCGCGCCGGCTCATCCAGGATGTCGCGCAGCCCGAGCACGATGCGCGGCGACCGGCGCAGCCTTCTGAGCGCCGCCAGGGTCCCGAGCAGCTCGCCGTCCACCCCGGTCGCTCGCTTGTCGACGATCACCAGGTCGGGGTCGAAGCCGAGCGCCGCCTTGCGGAGGATGTCGCGGCGCATGCGCTTCACGTCGTCAGACCAGGATGACAGGAAACGCGGTTGGCACCGCTCGGCGGCGAGGCGGTCGAGGCACGGGAGCTTCACGTAATCCATCCCGTCCGGGATGCGCAGCGCGTGGATGACGGGGGAGCCCGTGACGATGAGGACGGCCGCAGCCGGAAGCGCCCCGGTGAGCGCCTCTGCTACGAGCAGCGTGCGATGGATGTTCCCGAGTCCGAAGGTATCGTGCGAGTAGAGGAGTATCTTGGGTCCGATCGCCCGGGACGACTGCACCGCCACCTCGACGGCGGCGATCGGCGCCGTGCTTCGCGTGACCACACTTCCTTCGACCATCGCGGCACTGAGCCGTGACGGGTTCCATCCCAGGGTGCTGACCGGTCCGTCCAGGACTCCCTACGGCAGAATGTGCATAACAGGCTACGTGGAGGTTGCGGAAGTACCTCGGCGGTGTCGCCGATGCGGGAGTCCAGCCGTCGGCGCGGGGGGATAGACGTCAGATCGCGGCACCATGTGGTCGCGACGGGCGCAGCAGCGCGCAGCTTTCGCTCCGCAATCCTAGTTCTCTTCCGTTTCGTCTGCGCTGGCGCGGTCGCCACCATCCTTGCCCTTGCGCTTCTCGCGGAGCTGCACCAGCTGCCGGCGCTGCTCCGGGGTGAGGATACTTCGCATCTCGAGCAGCATCCTGACGCGCGCCTTCCCGAGCGTGGCGCGGGCCTGCTCGATCTGGTCGACCTGCGCCAGGATCGTCGCCTCGGCGGTTTGATCGTCGCTGAGCAGGGCATCGAGCGCGGCCCGCTTCTTCTTGACGTCGGCCTCCATGTCCTCGAGCGGCTGGCGGTTCCTCGCGAGCACGTCCTCCAGCCTCTCGATCTCGTCATCGGTGAGCTTGAGCCGGTGCCGGACCTTGTCCCGCCGCCAGAACTTCCCGTGGTGCATCCCCCCGCCGCCCGGCCAGTGCTCGTCTCCGAACGCGGTGGTCGCCGGTGCGAGGAGAGCGGCGGTGAGTGCGAGCAGGCACAGCTTTTCGAGCCTCATCTGTCTTCTCCTCATCCGTCGCCCAGATCGACGTCGTACGGATCCTCGTCCAGCATGTCGTCGATATCGCGCAGAAGCCGATCGTCGGCCCGATCTCGTGCCCGCCGCGCGCGGTCCGCCGAGCCCGCGAGGGGGTGCACTCCCTGGTAGGCCGGACCGCCGCCCACGAGCGACAGCCTGCTGAGCCCGACCGCGACCGTCAGGACGGCCGCGACGGCGGCTGCGGCCCAGGCCACCCTGGGCAGCGGCGACGGCCGGGTCCTTTCCGCGGCAGCGATGCGGGCCTCGATGGCGGCCGCCTGCCGGCGATAGAAGGACGCGTCGAACGGCTCCCGTGCCGACTCGCTGCGCAGGGGGTCGATCTCCCGCGCGATCGTTTCGGCGCGCTCCGCACAGCCGGGACAGCGCATGAGGTGCGGGTGTGACTCCCGGCGGAGGAGGGCCTCCAGGAGATCGGCATCGTCCGGATGCTCAGGACCAGGGGAACCGTGTTCCATAGAGCGCCTCGACTGCTTTCCGGATGCGGCGGGTTGCGCGGAAGAGATGGGTCTTCACCGTCCCGATGCTGACGCGAGAGAGCGCGGCGATCTCGGCCAGGGAGCGGTCCTCGTAGTAGCGGAGCGCGAAGACCTCGCGCTGCATCTCGGGCAGGGCGCCGATCTGCTCGGCGATCTTCCGCCCGATCTCGCGGCCGGCGGTCCGCGCCTCCGGGCCGGAGTCCATCGGCTGATCGAGCTGAAGCGCGCCCGTGCCGCGGGGGATCGCCGTCTCGAGCTCGAAGGGCATTTCCACTACCCTGCGCCGCGCTCGCTTGAGCCGGTCGCGACACTGGTTGACGACGATGCGGGAGAGCCATGCCTCGAACGGGCATTCCGCCCGGAACCTGCCGAAGCTTCGCCACGCCTTGACGAAGGCGTCCTGCGCGGCGCCGTCGGCATCGTCGCGATCGCCGAGGATGCGGTACGCCAGCCGGGTGACCGATCGCTGGTGCAGCTCGACGAGCCGCCCGAAGGCCTCCCGGTCTCCCGCGCGGGCCGCGCGTACGAGCCTGGCCGTCTCGGCGGCCCGGTCGACCGCCCGCGCGGTTTCGTCGCCGCTTCCCATTCGCGGGTCACACCATGCCTGGACGACCGGAGAGCCGGGAAGGTTGACGACGCGGGCGGCGTGTCGGACGCCGGCGGAGCCCGAATCTCCACCGTTACGGTAGCGTCGACGCGGGTGGCATGCCATCCGCCGGCCCGGCGGCCTGCCCGGTCCCCCGACGATGGCTGCCGGGCTCGTGGCCGGCGGCCCACCGCCGGAGCCACGCGATGTACTGCGGGGCCAGCTTCGACCCCTTGCGGTACGACCTCGCCTCCGCCAGCGCCCGCTCGAGCGGCCAGCCGTCGATCGCATAGCGCACGAACGCGGCCATCATCCCGGTTCGGCTCCTGCCGGCTCGGCAGTGGATGTGCACGGGCCAATTCTGCGGGTCTCGTACGAAGGCCAGGAATCTCCCGGCGTCGGCGTCCTTTGGCGGCTGTGACTTCTTGAAAGGTAGCCAGAGAACGTGCTCGAAACCGACGCCCCTGTAGTCGTCCTTCTCGGTGCGGAAGTTGACGATGGACCTGACGCCCTGCCTCCGCAGCCACGTCCATCCCGCCGGGCTCCGCGGCTGCCCGGAGCGCGTGAGCTTCCTCTCCCAGACGACGCCGAAGTTCGGGACGGGGTCGCGCGGCCCTCCCCTCGGGCGCGCGAGCGCACCGGCGTCGTCGACGATGTCTTCGGGCCAGCGCTCGTCACCGATCGCGGAGCCGGCCGAGGCCGCGAGGGCGGCGGCGAGTGCGAGCACGCGGATTCTCATTCTCATACGGTTCTTCCTGGCGGGTCGGGCCGCGGCCTCTTCCGCTCTCGACGCCGGCTCCCCGGTAGAGGTTGACGGTCAGCGTGCAGGCGCCGCGCAGACGCTCGGGACGGAGCCCGAGCAACGTCGATGCCAGGGCAGACGTGGCGACATTTTTGTGGACGCCGAGCGGCAACGGGTGGTAAGGACCGCGGCCGGCCCGCCAGGACGATGGCCCGTACACCAGCCGATTCGAGTCCGCGGAGTGCAGTATCGAGACGCGCGTTCATCCGGAGAGCGGTGCTGCTGGGCGGCGGCGGCCTGGTCGGTGCTGCTGGCGTGGGGACGGCCTGCTCGGATGAGCCCGGGCGCGAGCGCCGCTCCGCCGCGGCGAGCGGCGCGACGCTCGACGTGCGCGATTTCGGCGCCGCCGGCGATGGCGAGACCGACGACACGGGGGCGCTTCAGCGCGCGATCGACGCGGGGGCCGGCCGGGGCGGCGCGGTGGTGCGGCTGCCTCCCGGCACCTGGCGCAGCGGCACCTTGCGGCTTCGTAGCCGGGTCACCCTCGAGCTGGCCGCGGGGTCCGTGCTGCTCGCCAGTCCCGACGACGACGATTTCGCTCCCCGCGAGCCGCTCCCGTTCGACACCGATTCGGATGCCGAGACGACCGATTTCGCCCACGCGCTCATCGCGGGACGCGACCTGGAGCGGGTCACGATCACGGGCGGCGGCGTCATCGACATGCGACGCGCGAAGCGCTCGGGCCCCAAGGCCATCGCCCTGAAACGGTGCCGCTTCGTGAACGTGAGCGGCATCACGATCGTCCACTCGCCCAACTACTGTGTCAGCCTCGCGGGCTGCGACGACGTCGTCGTGGACGGCGTCACGATTCGTGACGCCTATGCCGACGGCATCGATCCGGACTGCTGTCGCCGTGTGCGAATCACCAATTGCGACATCGAGTCCCGCGACGATGCCCTGTGTCTCAAGGCGAGCTTCGCGCTGGGCGACGAGCGCAGCACCGAGGACGTGCTCGTCGCCAATTGCCGGATGCGCAGCCCGTCGAACTGCTTCAAGCTCGGCACCGAGAGCACGGGCGACTTCCGGCGGATCGTCGTGTCCAACTGCGTGTTCAACGGGGTCGTGCCGCACGACGCCGCCGCGGCCGCGGCCGCCGAAGGCGGCGGCGTCGCGCTCGAGACCGTGGATGGCGGCACCGTCGACGGTGTCATGATCTCGAACATCGTGATGACGGGGGTGCCGGTCCCGCTGTTCCTCCGCCTCGGCAATCGCGGGCGCGACCAGCGGACGCGGCGCCCCGGGCGGCTGCGCAACGTGTCCGTGACCGGCGTCGTGGCCACCGGTGCCACGGGCACGGGGTCGATCACCGGTCTCCCCGGCTGCCCCGTCGAGGGCATCACGCTCGACAACATCCGCATCATCGCCGCCGGAGGTGCGCGGCCGCCCCGGGGCCTCGAGGTTCCCGAGCGTGAAGCCGCCTACCCCAAGGTGACGATGTTCGAGACGCTGCCCGCGTTCGGACTCTACGTGCGTCACGCGCGAGACGTGACCCTGGGAAACGTGCAGCTCCTCGTCGACCATCCCGATGCGCGATCGGCACTCGTCGTCGACGACGCGGTCGGGTTGCGCGTGGGCGGCGTCTCGGGCGCCTCGGGACGCGACCACGGGCCGGTGGTCTGGCTGCACGACGTCCGCGGCGGACTGGTGCATGCGAACCTCCAGCCCGGAGCGGCCGGCGTGTTCGTGCGCGTCACCGGCGAAAACACCGCCGACCTGGCGCTCATGGGCGCCGGCCTTGCGGAGTTCGGTCCCGAGATCAGTCCCGAGGCCGTGACGCGTCTGGTCACGGCGCGACAGCCGGAGCCGGGGTAGCGGCCCGCGGGCGCATGGCCTCGCACGCCGTTCCAGTCCTCCGTGCCGCTTCGGGGCTCGTCGCGCTGGCCGCCGTCGCGGCGTCGTCGGGCGCCCCGCCGCCGGCTCGCCGTTCCGCGGTCGCCGGCGATCTCGATTTCACGTTCGGCCGGAGCGGCCAGGTCACCACCGACATCTCGACCGTCGAGAGACGACTGCGGCTGGCGAATGCGTGGCTCGCACGGACGGAGAAGACGAGCAGCCAGCGGCGGGCTCGGGGATCCGTCCGCAGAGCCGAGAGAGTGCTTGCCAGGGCTGGCGCCGCCGTCGAGCGGGCCGGCCGTGACGGCACCCTGTCGCCTCCCTGCGCGGCGGCATTTCGGCGACTCCTGGACGCGCGCTTGTCGCAGACTCGTCCAGAGGCCCGCCGGTAGGCCTGGCATTCGAAGCTGCCCCTCGCTAGCATGCATGCGGGGGAGGCTGGTGGTGGTGGGAGGCGGATTGCGCGCGCTCGCGCCGTTGCCTGATATGGACGCGCTGCACATCGCCTTCGTGGCCGACACCTTCGACGGGGCCGTCACCGGCGGAACGCGCTCGGCCGTCCGCTTCGTGCATGCGCTGCGCAGGCAGCACGAGGTGGTCGTGCTGGCCACCGGTGGCAGGGACGAGCCCGACCGGGTGGTGCTGCCCGGCTTCCAGCTGCCGGTGCGGGCGATGCGGGGAAGTGGGTTCATGATGGCGTTCCCGCGACGCTCGACGCTCGAGGCGGTGCTCGCGGACGCCGACGTCGTCCACCTGCAGTTCCCGTTCTGGCTCTCGTTCGCCGCGCTCGCGTGTGCCCGGCGCGCGGGGACTCCCGTGGTCGCGGCATTCCACGTCCAGCCCGAGAACCTGCTGCTCAACGTCGGTCTCAGGTCGCGGCGGCTCTCGCACGCGATCTATCGCTTCTGGGTGAGCCGCCTCTACAACCGCGCCGACGCCGTCGTGTGTCCGAGCCCGTTCGCC
Source organism: Deltaproteobacteria bacterium (assembly GCA_005888095.1). Classification (GTDB taxonomy): domain Bacteria; phylum Desulfobacterota; class Binatia; order DP-6; family DP-6; genus DP-3. Next base: position 25,255 of record VBKF01000139.1, read on the forward strand.
GAGGAGAAGCTCCGCTCGCAGGGTCTCGCGGTCCCCTCGTTCGTGGTCTCGAACGGCCTTTCGCCCGCGATCCGGCGCCGGTGCCTCCCCCGGGAGCCGCACCACGAGGGCACCTTCCTCGTCCTGATGGTCGGCCGGCTCGCGGCCGAGAAGCGGCACGACGTCATGTTCGAGGCGCTGGCGCGCGCGCGGCACCGCGACCGCATCCGCCTCGTCGTCGCCGGGGCGGGGCCGCGCGAGCGCGAGCTCAGGCGCCGGGCGCTCCGGCTCCCGCACCCGCCCGAGATCAGCTTCGTCTCGGACCAGCGGCTCGAGCGGCTGTACAACACCGCCGACCTCTTCGTACACTGCAGCGAGG
>VBKF01000140.1 GCA_005888095.1 Deltaproteobacteria bacterium
ACGTGGGGGATCGTCTGCCCGGTTGCCTCGCCGTTGTTGACGCCGATCGTCGTGCCGGCGGCGCCGAGCGCCTCGCGGACCGGCCGCGCGAGCCGCACGACGGCGCGCAGGAGCGCATCGGCCGCCGCCGGCTCAAGGTCCTCGAGGAGCGCCACGTGCGCCCGCGGCACGACGAGCACGTGGCCGTCGGCGAGCGGGTGTGTGTCGAGGAAGGCCACCACCTCGGGCTCGCGCGCGACCACCTCGGCCGGGATCTCCCCGGCGACGATCCGGCAGAAGACACATGCCATGAGCACTTCCGTAGATCGGGTGCACGGCGACCGTCAACCCAGCGCCGCCAGGAGCGCGCGCGTCGCCGCCCCCGGGTCCGGCGCGGCGAGGATGGCGCGGATGACGGCGGCGCCTGCCGCGCCTGCTGCCCGTACCGCCGGCACGCGCTCGGCCGTGACCCCGCCGATCGCGAGCACGGGGATCGCCGCCGCGCGCACCGCCTCTTGGAGCCGCGCCTCGCCCTGGGCGCCCGCCTTCGAGGGCGTCTCCCACACGGGGCCGAAGAGCGCGAAGTCGGCGCCGGCCGCGGCCTCCCCCGGCGCGTGCGTCGAGACGCCGACGAGCGCGCCCGCGGGAAGCAGCCGTCGCGCCACCTCCACCGGCACCGATCCCGTGCCGAGCTGCACGCCGTCCGCGACCGCGGCGAGCGCGACGTCGATCCGGTCGTTCACGAAGAGCAGGGCGCCGGTGCGCGCCGTCGCGGCACGCAGCCGTTCGGCGAGCGCGAGGAGCGGTCGCCCGGGCAGATCCTTCTCGCGCAGCTGGACGGCGGGAAGCCCCGCGCCGAGCGCCTCCTCGACCACCTCCAGCAGGTCGCGGTCCGTCGCCCGGCGGTCGGTGACGAGGATGAGCCTAGGGAGCGAAGAAGGCATTGCTCACCCACACGAGCAGCCCGAGCAGTACCACGCCGAGCACCAGGCTCCACGCGATGAGCTTCACCTCGGCCGGCAGCAGGGGCTCTTCCATCACGAGGTCACGCGCGGCGGTACGATGCCGTGGAAGAAGATCCACGACACCGCGAGCCCCACCCAGACGATGAAGCCGAAGAGGCAGACGACGTACACCAGCGCCAGGCGTCCGATGCCCTCCTGCCCGAGCTTCCGGAAGTCCGAGGCGACACCGATCGTGAAGAACGTCATCGCGAAGAAGAGCACGCGGAAGACGTTGGTCTCGGCGGTCGCGAGCTTGGCGGCGTCGAGGAGCCCCGGCCGGGCGATCACGAGGAGGAGCATGGCGAGGAAGCTCGCGAAGTAGCCGAGGACGAATTTCGGAAAGCGCGTCCAGACGTCGGCGGCGGACAGGCGGGCTCCGGAGCCGCGCTCGATCGCGGAGGTCCAGACGACGGCCAGGACGAAGGCCCACACGCCGATGAACATGTCGATGAAGACCTTGACGGTCGTCGTGGTGAGCAGGATCCAGCCCTCCTGGTACGCGACGCCGGCCCCGGCCGCCTTCGCCCGGATGAGGGCGTCGGTGATCGCGCCGCTCGCCACGGCCGCGCCGTCGGTCTTGACCGCGAGCCCCATCCACGCGCCCGCCACCAGCGGCTGGTGGGCGAGGAAGGTCTGCGCGGCGAAGGGCAGGATCAGCAGCTCGACCACGGCGAACACCACCACCAGCGACGAGATCATGATCGGCACGATGGGCCGGGCACGGATCGCCGCGGCCGTCGCCATGGCGGCCGAGACGCCGCAGATGCTGACGCCCGAGGCGAGCGGCGCCGCCCACTCGCGCGTGAGGCCGAAGAAGCGCCGGGCCACCAGATACACGACCGCCCAGTAGATGAGGTACGCCTCGACGATCGCCGCGAGGCCGCGGAAGAGGACGGCGGTCGCGAGCCCGCGGGCGCCCGCGGCCTGCACGCCGAGCGAGCCGCCGAGGATCACGATCGCCGTCTTCACGTACCATTCGGGCCGCGTCGCCTCGCCGAGCGCCGCGCTCGCACGCGGGAAGAAGTTGCCGACGACGAGGCCGGCGAGCAGCGCGACGATGAAGCCGGCCTCGCCGGTCAGCGACAGCGACCACGCGATGCCGAAGCCCGCGCGCTTGTCGGGTGTGGCGGCGATGTAGGCGTGGTTGCCGGCGAGCCAGCAGAGGTAGCTCGCCCAGAAGATGACGCTGAAGCCGGCGACGAACCGGCGCAGGTCGAAACCGAGCGCGGCGGCGCCGAGGCTCATGGCGGCGAGCAGGAACAGGTAGGTGAGGACCAGGCTCTCGACCCCCGGGAGCGCGGCATACGCCTTCGAGACCGCTGCCACCGCCTTCGCGGGGACGGTCCACACCTGCGTCGCCGCCGCCCACCCGAGCGTGTCGATTCCGGCGAGCACCGGCAGCGAGAGCGTGAAGAGGCCAAGGCCGATCCAGACGGCCCACCAGTCCTCGGTCCCGCGCGCCGGCCTGCGCACGGGCACCCGTATAGCAGATCAGCGGATCAGGCCGTCCAGAGGGCTCGACGCCGAGGCGTGCAGCTTGGCGGGGATGCGTCCGGCGAGGAATGCCTTCCGCCCCGCCTCGACCGCCTGCCGCATCGCCTCGGCCATGAGGATGGGGTCCTTCGCGCCCGCGATCGCGGTGTTCATGAGGACGCCGTCGCAGCCGAGCTCCATCGCTTCCGAGGCGTGGGAAGCCGTCCCCACCCCGGCGTCGACGATCACCGGCACGCGGCTCTGCTCGACGATGATGCGGAGGTTGAACGGGTTCCGGATGCCGAGCCCCGAGCCGATCGGCGCCGCGAGCGGCATGACCGCCGGGCAGCCGAGATCCTCCAGGCGCTTGCAGGCGACCGGGTCGTCGGTGATGTACGGCAGCACCTGGAAGCCTTCGCGCACGAGCACGCGTGCGGCCTCGATGGTCGCGGGGATGTCGGGGAAGAGCGTCTTCTCGTCGCCGATCACCTCGAGCTTGACGAGCGTGCCCACACCGGCCTCACGCGCCAGCCGACACGTGCGGATCGCGTCCTCGGCCGTGTAGCAGCCGGCGGTGTTCGGGAGGATCGTGAAGCGGTCGAGCGGCAGGTGGTCGAGGAGGTTCTCCCTGGCCGGGTCGGTGATGTTTACCCGCCGGACCGCCACCGTGACGATCTCCGCGCCCGAGGCCTCGACCGCACGCCGCGTCTCGGCGAAGGAGTTGTACTTCCCGGTGCCGACGATCAGGCGCGAGCGGTACTCGCGCCCCGCTAGGACGAAGGGGTCGTTCATCCGCCCCCCACGAAGTTGATGATCTCGACGGCGTCGCCCTGGCGCAGCACCGTCGCCGCGTACTCGGCCCGCGGCACGACGGCGCGGTTCACCTCGACCGCGATCCGCCGCGGGCCGAGGCCGAGCGCGGCCACAAGATCGGCCACGGTCGCGCCCTCGCTCAGCTCACGCGGCTCGTCGTTCACGACCACTTGCACGCTTCTTGGCGGACGATAGCGGCTCGGCCCGGGGGTGACAACCGCCGCCTTTCCGCGGACCTCGCGGGACCACTGATCCGCTCGGCCGGGCCTGGTACTCCTACGCCCGCAACTGGGACCCACTGTTCCTCGAGCAGCCGGTGTACATGCGGGACGGGGTCGATCGTTCCGTGGCTCCTCGCGTGGCGTGCGTGGCGGCCTGATCTGTTCGGTGTGAGCCCGCGGAGGTCAAGGCCGGTTCTCGTTCGGTAGACCATCGGGCGCGGACGCCGCGAGGGCTTCGAGTTCTGCTTTCGCGCGGACGAATCCACGCGCCGTGAGCGCGTCCGTCACCGAGGGTGCAAGCCGATCGAGCCAGCGGAGCGCCCGCCACCAGCGCGGGTAGATGATGATGGGCACGTCGCGCGCCACGTCGCGCACCACGGCTTCAGCGAAGCGGTCCGCGTCCATGGGCCGTAGCCGTTCCCACATGGCCAGCTGGGCCGGAGCCGGGATGGCGATCTTCATCCCGCCATAGACGCCGCCGCCCACCAGAATCGGCGTGCGAATGACGCCCGGACACAAGGCACCCACGCGCACGCCGTAGGACTTGGCCTCGCAACGCAGCGAGCGCGAGAGGCCGACCACCGCATGCTTGGTCGCGCCGTAGACGGTCGAGAACGGCGCTGGCAAGAGCCCCGCCATCGACGCGGTATTCAGGATGTGTCCGAATCCTTGCCGGATCATTCGGGGGTATGCGGCGCGGACGCCGTGAATGACGCCCATCAGGTTGACCTCGACGACGTAGCGCCAATCGTCCAGCGTGAAGTCCTTCGCCTCGCCGCCGACGCCGGTGCCGGCGTTGTTGAACAGGTAGTCCAGGCGTCCGTGCCGTGCGAAGAGGTCTTCGAGCAGCCAATCGAACGCCGCGGCGTCGCGGACGTCGAGCTCGTGCGCCTCACCGGGACGCCGGAGCGCGCCCGCGGTTTGACGCGCCAGCTCCACCTGCCGGTCGGCAACCACGACCGTGGCGCCACGCCCTGCGAGTTGCCTTGACAGCGCCGCGCCGATCCCGGAGGCGCCGCCGGTGATCAAGGCGACGGCTCCATCGTACGTGCGTATCGCGCTCACGGTGGACCTCCTATTCGCTGGACTGGGGGCGGCATGGCCGGCCATGCCCACGCGACCTGGAACTGCAGCCGCAGGGCGTCCGGGTCGAGCGCATTCCGGCCAGGGATCACCTCATTGAGGCACCCGGCGCAACGCCTTGGCTTCCTCGACGGCCGTGAGTCGAAATTAGGCCGTGCCTGCGCTCGGGCCGCTTCGCCAAGGCCGGGACGCTCGACGTCTGCCCCTCGACGCCCCGTGTTAATGCGCCGCGGTGAAAAACGGCAACGACGAATCGAAGGGCATCTCCAACCGCGGTCAGCCTCGAGCCGCGCCGCCCACTCGCGGGTCAGCCGGAAGAAGCGCCGCGCGACGCGAAGCTGACCGCGAGACCTGCCCCCGGACTCACCGTCGCGGCGCGGGCCGCCTACCGAGAAGATTCGACCGAAATACCAGGAGTATTCGTCCGAAATGGCGAGCCATGGAACTATCGCGCCCGCGGCTGGCCTCCTAGATTAGAGCACTCCGTTCACGGCACACGTCATTGGAGGAGACAGCATGCGCGCTCGCGGCTTGACCGTTCCACTGCTCTGCTCGCTCGCGATCGTCGCCGGCGCTCCGGCTGCGCTGGCGGGAGGGAGCTCGCTCTACAGCGGCCCCGATCCACGCCCCGGACCCGACGTGCTCTACGGGGCGCCCGCGGTCGCGCCGCAGCTCGAGAACGTCGGCGTCTGGTCCGCCGCGCCCATCCTCGTCTCCGGGGCGAGCGCCTACCGCAGCGGCGAGTTCCTCTACCAGGACTTCCTCTACGACGATCACGGAGCGGCCGAGGCGCCGGACCCGACGGATCCCAAGGGCGGCGGGAACCTGTTCTCGAAGCCGAACGGCACCTACACCTATCCGACCGATCCGGCGTACGCGAACGACGCGGCCGACCTGGTCGAGCTGCGCGTGAAGCCGCTCGCCGACGCAACCGCGTTCCGGCTCACGCTGAACACCTTGAAGGACGTCTCGCTGGTGGCCTTCTCGATCGCCCTCGGCGGCACGCCGGGCGTGCTGCGAGGCTTCCCCGCGGGCGCCAATGTCCGGGCGCCCGCCGATCTCTTCCTCACCGTGCACCCTGCGGGGTCGGGCATGGCCGGCGACCTCGTGGACGCCGCCACGGCGCGGCCCGTCGGCGGCCCCGCTCCGCTGGTCGCGGTCGACACCGGCCATCGCCAGATCGAGGTGCGTGTGCCGCACGCCGCCTGGGACCCCGGAAGCCAGCTGGTCCGCCTGGCCGCCGGCGTGGGCCTGTGGGACAAGGCAAACGGCCGCTACCTGCTGCCGCAGGCCGCGGCCGACGCGGCGCACCCCGGCGGCGCCGGAACGGCGGTCAGCCCGGCCGGCTTCTTCAACGTCGCCTTCCGCTACGACGAGCCGATGCCCGAGGTGGGCGATCCGACCGGCACCGCCACGGGCCCGGCCTGGTGGCGCGACAAGCACCAGGGCGAGGCGCTCGCCGCGGGCGACATCAGCGCGCTCCACGCCGACGTCGACTTCGCGAAGCTCGCCGCCGCGGTCAACGACGACATGCCCGGCCAGCCGGGCGGTGTACCGCAGACCGGCCCCATGGACCGCATCCTGGTGAGCCAGTTCGAGACCGGGCAGGGCGCGGATTTCTCCGTCAACTGCTTCCCCGGGTCGACGAGCGGCGGCACCAACTGCCCGGGCCAGTACCAGGGCGTCCTCCAGCCGTATGCCATCTACGTTCCCTCGGGGCCGATGCCGCGGCGGGGCTACGGGATGACGCTGCTCCTGCACTCGCTGTCGACGAACTACAACCAGTACCTCGGCAGCCGAAACCAGTCGCAGTTCGGCGACCGCGACGGCGGCTCGATCGTCATCACGCCCGAATCGCGCGGTCCCGACGGGTTCTACGACAGCTACGCCGGGGCCGACGTCTTCGAGGTGTGGGCCGACGTCGCGCGCCGCTACCGCCTGGACCCCGACTGGAGCGTGATCACGGGCTACTCGATGGGCGGCCTCGGCACGTTCAAGCTCGCCGAGCAGTTCCCCGACCTGTTCGCAAAGGCGCAGCCGACCGTAGGCTTCAGCGGCGACGACAACCTGGTCGCCTCGCTGCGCAACATCCCGTTCCTGATGTGGAACTCGTTGGTCGACGAGCTGGTCCCGCCGACCGACTACATTCCCACCGCCGAGAAGTTCGACAGCCTCGGCTACCGCTACGAGCTCGACGTCTTCACGCCGAGCGAGCACCTGACGCTCGCGATCAACGATCAGTTCGCGCCGGCCGCCGCGTTCCTCGACCTGGTAAAGGTGAACCGCAACCCCGCGCACGTCACCTACGTGGTCGACCCGACCCTCGACTACCCCGCGCTCGGCTTCGTCGCCGACCACGCGTACTGGCTGTCCGGCATCAAGCTGCGCAGCGCGACGCCGCCGGTCACCGGCGGCCACGCCCAGGGCAGCATCGACGCGCTCTCATACGGGTTCGGCACGGGCGACCCGACCCCGTCGGACACGCAGTTCGGCACGGGCACGCTCACCGGCGGCAACCTCCCCACGCCGCTCGTCTTCACCCGCCAGTTCCGGACGTGGGGCCCCGTGCCGAGCATCCCACGGCTGAGGCGCATCGACCTCGCCGCGCGGAACATCACCGCCGTCACGATCAACGTCCGGCGGGCCAACGTGGGCTGCGGCGTCGACCTGCACGTCGACACCGACGGACCGATGACGATCGAGCTCGCCGGCTGCGGGCGGACGATCGCGGCGGGGGGCGGCGCGTAGATCGCCCGGGCCCGGGCAGCGCGGCGCCCAGGTTGCACTCCGGCGCATCGGTTGATAGACCTATTTTCGGTCCGTAATCGGTCCGACGAACCATGAAGCCAAGCGTCGCCGTCAAACCCATAAGTCTCTTCAAGGCTCACGCCGCGGAGATTCTTCGTGACGTCTCCGAACGGCGCGGCACGGTGATCCTCACGCAGAACGGCGAGGCGAAAGCGGTGATCCAGGACGTTCGGGATTGGGAGGATCTGCAGGAGAGCCTCGCGCTTCTGAGGATCGTTGCGCAGAGCCGCAAGAGCGTGCAGGCAGGACGCGTCGCCCCGCTGGACGTGGCGATGCGTCGGGTTCGCCGCCGCGTGCGGCCGCGTCGAGGGTGACCCACCGGGTCCTCGTCGCCCGCGACGCCGAGGACGATCTCGTCGACCTCCACGGGTGGCTCGCTGCCCGCGAATCGGTCGAGCGCGCCGATGAGGTGCTCGACCGTATCCAGAACGCCTGCGCTGGCCTGCGGCGCCTGCCTGCGCGCGGCCATGTCACTCCCGAACTCGCGCGCGTCGGAGTGTTCGACTTCCGCGAGGTCCATGTCGGGCCCTACAGGATCATCTACGAGATGGGCGGTCGGGTCGTTTGGGTCCTCGCCGTGCTCGACGGCCGACGCGACATCCAGGACGTCCTGGCCCGGCGGCTTCTGCGCTGACCAAGGAGCGGGGAACCTCGAGAGGGGCCTCAGCTGGAGAGCGCCGCTTTGCCGGATCGACCGACCGGCCCCACCGCCCACCACCGGGCACAACACCTCGCGCTTCAGCCGCTGCCAACGCTTCCGCGGCTCGCACCTTGTTCGCCCATTTGATATGCGGGAAATTTCCACCGACCCGCTGCGTATGCACGACATCCAGGGTAGACCCACGGTCGCCGAGGTGAGCCTCGGGGCGCTGCGCACGAATCTCCGTGCCGCCCGGGACCTCGTCGGTCCGGGGGTGAAGGTGCTCGCTGTCGTCAAGGCCGACGGGTACGGCCACGGCGCGGTCGCGGCGGCGCGCGCCTTCGTCGAAGCGGGGGCCGCGGCGCTCGGCGTGTCCACGGTCGAGGAGGGCACGGAGCTCCGGCGGGCGGGCGTCCGGGGCCCGGTCGTGGTGCTCGGGGGCGCTTTTCCGGGCGAGGAGACCGCCGTCGTCGCGGGCGACCTCGAGGTCGCCGTCTGGACGCGCGCCGCAGCCGAGGCGCTGGCGGCGGCGGCCCGGGCGGCCGGGCGGATGATCGGCATCCATATCAAGGTGGAGACCGGCATGACCCGGCTCGGCCTCGACCCGGCCGACGTCGGCGCCTTCGGTGCCGCCGTCCGCGAGCTGCCCGGTCTGTCCATGGCAGGGGTCTTCTCCCACTTCGCCTCGGCCGACGCGGTCGACACCGCCTCGGCCCGCGCCCAGGTCGAGCGCTTTCGCGCGGCCGTCGAGGCGCTCGCTGCCGCCGGCGTGCGCCCGGCCGAGGTGCACCTCGCGAACAGCGCCGCGGTCCTCTCCGCGCCCGCCGCGCACTTCACGATGGTACGGCCGGGGATCATGCTCTACGGCTACGCGCCGGCGCCCCACCTTCGCGCGCAGGCACGTTTGCTCCCCGCCATGCGGCTGCAGACCCGCATCGCCCAGACGCGACGGGTCGCCGCGGGGACGCCCGTCGGCTACGCCGGCACCTGGCTGGCCGCGCGGCCGAGCACGATCGCTGTCCTGCCGCTCGGCTACGCCGACGGTTACCACCGGCTCGCGTCCAACCGCGCCCAGGTGCTCGTCCGGGGCCGGCGCGCGCCGGTTGCAGGCCGGGTCTGCATGGACCACACGATGATCGATGTGACCGACGCGGGCGAGGTGAGGGCAGGGGACCCGGTCGTCCTCTTCGGGAGCCAGGATGGCGCTTCCATCTGGGCGGACGAGCTGGCCGGCTGGGTGGAGACCATCGCCTACGAGGTCCTGACCTCGGTCGGGAAGCGCGTGCCGCGCGTGTATGTGGACGACTTCGATGCCTAGGGTTGCCCGCGCGCTTCTCAGCGTCAGCGACAAGCGCGGGCTCGTCGACTTCGCCCGTGGTCTCGCCGACGTCGACGTCGAGCTGCTGTCCACCGGCGGCACCGCCAAGCTCCTCGCCGACGCGGGTCTGCGGGTCACCCAGGTGAGCGACTACACGGGCTTTCCCGAGATGCTCGACGGCCGCGTGAAGACGCTCCACCCGAGGATCCACGCGGGGCTCCTCGGGCGCCGCGACGTCCCCACGCACGTCGCCGAGATGCGCGCCCACGCGATCGAGCCGATCGACCTCGTCGCCGTGAACCTCTATCCGTTCCGCGAGACCGTGGTCCGGCCGGGCACGACGCTCGACGACGCGATCGAGCAGATCGACATCGGCGGGCCCTCCATGCTGCGCTCGGCCGCCAAGAACCACGCGCACGTGACCGTCATCGTCGACCCGGACGACTACGAGCCCGTGCTCGCCGAGCTGCGGGCCGCGGGCGGCACGGTCTCCGTCGCCACCAACCGCCGCCTCGCCCAGAAGGTCTTCTGCGCGACGGCGTGCTACGACGGCGCGATCGCGGACTACCTGGGTGCGCTCGGGGAGGGGACGCGCTTCGGCGCCTCGTTCCACTGGGGCGGGCCGAAGGCGCTCGACCTGCGCTACGGCGAGAACCCGCACCAGGCGGCGTCGCTCTACGGGGACTTCCTGAAGGTCGCCGAGCCGCTGCACGGCAAGGAGCTCTCCTACAACAATGTGGTCGACATCGACGCCGCGCTCGCCCTCGCCGAGGAGTTCCGGGCGCGGCCGGAAGCGGCCGTCGCCATCCTCAAGCACAACACGCCGTGCGGCGTCGGCCTCGGGCGCGACCCGCTCGAGGCCTGGAAGCGGGCCTACGCGACCGATCCGGAATCGCCCTTCGGCGGCATCGTCGTCTCGACCAGGCCGTGGACGCTCCCGCTCGCATGGGCCGTCGACGAGATCTTCACCGAGGTCCTGATCGCGCCCGGCTTCGAGCCCGACGCGCTCGAGCTGCTCGAGCGCAAGAAGCAGCGCAGGCTCGTGCGCTGGCATCCCGAGGCGAACGAGGTCCGCGCGCCCGCCATCCGCGGCGTGGTGCGCGGGGTGTTGGTCCAGGACCAGGACCGCGCGATCGAGGACCCGCGCGAGGCGCGCGTGGTGACGCGGCGGCGGCCGACGCCCGAGGAGCTCCTGGCGCTCGCCTTCGCCTGGCGCGTCGTCAAGCACGTCAAGTCGAACGCCATCGCCTTCACCACCGCCGACCGTACGCTCGCCCTCGGCGGCGGGCAGACCTCGCGCGTCGAGCCGGTGCGCAACGCGCGCGCCCGCGCCGAGCGGCTCGGCATCTCGCTCAGCGGCTCGGTGGTGGGCAGCGACGCCTTCTTCCCGTTCCCCGACGGCCTCGAGGAGGCGCTCGAGGCGGGTGCCACGGCCGTCATCCAGCCGGGCGGCAGCACGCGTGACGAAGAGGTCATCCGGGCGGCCGACGCGCGCGGCGCCGCGATGGTCTTCACCGGCGTGCGCCACTTCCGGCACTGAGGCGGCATGCGGGTCCTCGTGATCGGCGGCGGCGGGCGCGAGCACGCGCTCTGCTGGAAGCTCCGGCAGAGCCCGCGGCTCACGGCGCTCTACTGCGCGCCCGGCAACGCCGGCATCGCGCGGGTGGCGGAGTGCGTGCCGGTCTCGGCCGACGACCTGAACAAGCTCCTCCGCTTCGCCAGGGAGCAGGCGATCGACCTGACGGTCGTCGGGCCCGAGCTGCCGCTGACCATGGGGCTCGTCGACCGCTTTGCCGCCGCGGGGCTCCGCGCCTTCGGCCCGACCGCCGCCGCGGCGCGCCTCGAGGGCTCGAAGGCCTTCACCAAGGAGCTGCTCCGTCACGCGCGCGTGCCGACCGCGTTCTTCGGCGTATTCACCGAGGCCGACGACGCCGTGCGCTACGTCAACGAGGTCGGCGCGCCCGTGGTCGTCAAGGCCGACGGCATCGCCGGCGGCAAGGGCGTCTTCATCTGCCGCACGGTCGCCGAGGCGGAGGAGGCGATCGACGAGCTCATGCGCGGCCGTCTGTTCGGCGACGCGGGCAGCCGGGTGGTGGTCGAGGAATTCCTGGAGGGTGAGGAGGTGTCCTTCATGGCGCTCTCGGACGGCACGACCGTGGTGCCGCTCGCCACCTCGCAGGACCACAAGCGCGTGCTCGACGGCGACCAGGGCCCGAACACCGGCGGCATGGGCGCCTGCTCGCCCGCGCCCGTCGTGACCGCGGCGCTCGAGGCCGAGATCATGCAGCAGATCATCGAGCCGGTGGTCCAGGCGCTCGCGAAGCAGGGGACGCCGTACGCCGGCGTCCTCTACGCGGGCCTCATGCTCCAGGACGGGCGCCCGAAGGTGCTCGAGTTCAACGTGCGCTTCGGCGACCCCGAGGCGGAGGTCATCCTCGCCCGCCTGCGCTCGGACCTGCTCGAGCTCCTGGTCCGCACCTGCGAGGGCCGGCTCGCGGGCGAGACGATCGAGTGGGACCCGCGCGCGGCGGTGTGCGTCGTGCTCGCCGCCGAGGGCTACCCGGGCGCGGTCGAACGGGGGCGAAGGATCGACGGGCTCGAGCACCTCGCGGGCTGGGCTCAAGGGATGGTCTTTCACGCCGGCACGCGGATCGACGACGGCCGGCTCGTCACCGACGGCGGGCGCGTGCTCGGCGTGACGGCGCTCGGCGACACGATCGACGCGGCGGTGGCCGAGGCCTACGCCGCCGTCGATCGCATCCGGTGGCCCGGGATGCACTTCCGGCGCGACATCGGGCACCGCGCCCTGGCCCGGGAGCGAAAGGACGGTCAGCATGGCGGTGCGTGAAGGCCGGCCGCAGGTCGGCATCGTGATGGGCAGCGACAGCGACTGGGAGACGATGGAGGGGGCGGCGGAGCGTCTGGCAGCGTTCGAGATCCCCTACGAGGTCCAGGTCGTCTCGGCGCACCGCTCGCCGAAGGCCGTGATGCAATACGCGCAGAGCGCGCGGCGGCGCGGGCTCGGCGTGATCATCGCCGGCGCGGGCGGCGCGGCGCACCTGGGCGGCGTGGTTGCCGCCTACACGACGCTGCCGGTGATCGGTGTGCCCGTCGCGTCGACCCCGCTCCAGGGGCTCGACGCGCTGCTCGCCACCGTGCAGATGCCGGGCGGCGTGCCGGTCGCCACCGTCGCCATCGGGCGGTCCGGGGCGGAGAATGCCGGCGTGCTGGCGGCGCAGATCCTGGCGCTTCGCAGCCGGCCGCTCCGCGAGCGGCTCGAGCGCTTCAAGACGGAGCTGGCCGAGAGCGTCGAGGGGAAGAACTTGCGCCTGCAGAGGAAGATCTCGCCTGAGAGCAACGACTGAGGCGGCGGTCGCGGCGCTCGCCGCCGGGGCGCTCGTCGTCTTCCCCACCGAGACGGTCTACGGCCTCGGCGCCGACGCGCTGTCGGCGGACGCGGTCGCGCGGCTCCTGGCCGTGCGAGGTCGAGAGGAGGGGAAGCCGATCCTGGTGCTGGTCGCGGACCTCGCGATGGCGGAGACGGTGGCGGCGGTGATCCCGCCGGCCGCGCGGCGGCTCGCGGCGCGCTTCTGGCCGGGGCCGCTGACTCTCGTGCTGCCGGCGCGCGCGCGCCTGCCGGCGCCGCTCACCGCGGGCTCCGGGACGATCGGCGTCCGCGTGCCGGGGCACCCCGTCGCCGCGGCGCTGGTCGCGGGCCTCGGCCGCCCGATCACGGCGCCGAGCGCCAATCCGCCGGGTCGGACGCCCCCGAAGCTGATCGACGACGCGCGCGCCTGCTTCGGCGACGGTGTCGCCGTCTACCTCGACGGCGGCGAGCTCGCGGGCGGCGCCTCCACCGTCGCGGCGGTCGAGGAGGGGCGCGTGCGCGTGCTGCGCCCCGGGCGCGTGTCGAATGAGGCGCTCAGCCGGGCGCTCGAGGGCGACTGAGGTGGCCGTCGTCCGCCCGCTCCAGGGCCTTCGCTACGACCCGGCCCGCGCCGGCGACCTGGGCCTCGTGCTTGCCCCGCCTTACGACGTCATCACGCCGCGCGAGCAGGCCGAGCTCCACGCGCGGAGCCCGTACAACGTGATCCGGCTCATCCTGCCCGAGGAGGCGGACCGCGGCGCCGCAGCGGCGCGCACGCTCCGCGAGTGGGTGGCGCGGGGGCTCCTCGTGCGCGACCCGACGCCCGCGGTCTACCTCTACTCCCAGCGCTTCAGCCTGCCCGACGGCACGAGCCGCCGGCGCGACGGCCTCCTCTGCCGGCTCCGTCTCGAGAAGTTCGGCGCGGGCATCGTCCGCCCGCACGAGCGCACGCTGCCCGGCCCGAAGGCCGACCGCCTCGCGATCCTGCGCGCCACGGGCGCCAACCTGAGCCCGATCTTCGGCCTCTACGCCCGCCCCGGCGAGCCCGTGCGCGCGCTCGTCGGGGCGCTCGGCGAGCCCGTCGTCGACGTGAACGACTGGCACCAGCTCTGGCGGCTGACGGATCCCGCCGTGATCGCGCGCATCGAAGCCGCGCTCGCGCCCGAGACCATCATCATCGCCGACGGCCATCACCGCTACGAGACCGCGCTTCAGTACCGCGACGAGCAGCGCGGGAACGAGGCCGCGGCGTATGTCCTCGCCTACCTGGCCAACATGGAGGAGGAGGGGGTGGTGATCCTCCCCACGCACCGTCTGGTGCGGGGCCCGCTGCCGGCGCGCCTCGACGAGCGTCTCCGCGAGACATTCGAGGTGGAGCCGCTGCCGGCGGCGCGACGTCGCGCGGGCGAGATCGACTGCGTGCTTCCCGACCGCCGCCTCCGCCTCCGTCCCCGGCCAGCCGCGCTCGCGCGCCTCGCTGCCCTGCCGGCAGTGCTCCGCACGCTCGACGTCGAGCTCCTGCACCGCGCGATCCTGGCGCCGATCCTCGGCGTCGACGCCGCCGTCCTCGAGTTCACGCACGACGACGACGAGGCGGCCGACGCCGTCGCGGCCGGGCATGCGGCGGCCGCCTTCCTCCTGAACCCGCCGTCGATCGCCGCGGTGCGCGCGGTGTGCCTGGCGGGCGAGCTGATGCCCGAGAAGTCGACCTACTTCTACCCGAAGCTCGCGACCGGCCTCGTCCTCTCGCTCGTCGGGCCGCCGTGGGTGTGAGGCGCTCGGGGCCTTTTGCGTCGTCGCCGGGCAACCCGTAAGAAGGCTCCGTGGAGACGCGCCGTCCGACGAACCCGGCCGCGGAGGAGATCCTCGGGCTCTACTTCCCGGTCCTCGACCACGGCTTCGTTGCGCTCGTCGACTACATGGGCTCCGACGAGGACGTCGAGCGCGCGGCGCGTGTGTCGTACGGCTACGGGACCCGCCGCACCAGCGAGACGCGCGGGCTGATCCGCTACCTCCGGCGCCACCGGCACACGACACCCAGCGAGATGGTGGAGCTCAAGTTCCACTGCGCGATGCCGATCTTCGTCGCCAGGCAATGGATCCGGCATCGTGTCGCAAGCGCGAATGAGTATAGCGGGAGATATAGCTTGCTACCTCTCCTGTTTTACAGGCCAGAGTCCGACGCCTTCCAGGCGCAGGCCGCGAGCAACCGGCAGGGCCGCGGCGGTGCGCCCCTGAGGGAGTTCCACGCGGACGCGGTCGCGCGCTGGGAGGCCGTTCGCCGGCTCGCGGCCGAGCAGTACGAGTGGCTGGTCGGCCACGACGTCGCGCGCGAGCTGGCGCGTATCGACCTGCCGCTCTCGACGTACACGCAGTGGTACTGGAAGATCGACCTCCACAACCTGTTCCACTTCCTGGCCGTGCGCGCCGACCCGCACGCGCAGCACGAGATCCGCGTCTTCGCCCGCGTGATCGCGGGCATGCTGAAGCGAGTCGCGCCGCTCAGCTTCGAGGCCTGGGTGGACTACGAGTTCCGCGGGACGCACCTCTCGCGCGGCGAGCTGGACGCGCTGCGCCGCGTGGTCAGTGTCGCGGACGGGGGGCTCGAGGCGCGACCCGGGCGGGTGAGCCGCGAGGAGCTCGCCCGTCTGGGTCTCTCGAAGCGGGAGATCGAGGAGTTGCTGGCCAAGCTCGCCTCCTCCCCGGGCGACGAGGACTTCGACCTCGACCTCTCGGCCGCGCGTCCCGCCGAGCACTTCGCGCGCGAGATGGAGGCCGCGGTGCCGCGCGTCGACCGGAGGTGACCACGGCCCGCCGCCTCGACGTCCCGCCCGACGTCGCCGCCGCCGTCCGCAGCGGCGTGCGGCTCTTCAACCGCGGCCGCTACCTCGAAGCCCAGCAGGTGTGGGAGGAGAGCTGGCGCGAGGCGCCATCCGCCGACCGGGCCTTCCTCGAGGCGCTCGTGCAGCTTGCGGCGGGCCTCCACCTGCGCACGCGCCGGGGCGCGACGCGTGGCGCGGTGCATCTCCTGGCACAGGCGGTGATCGCGCTCGAAGACTACCGGCCCGCCGCGCACGGCGTCGACGTCGAGGCGCTGATCGCCGACGTCGACGCCTGCATCGCCTGGCTGCGCACGCTCGACCGGCCGCACCGCTTCCTCGACCGCGCCCGGCTGCCCCGCATCCGCTGATGGAGGTGACGCGCGAGCAGGTGCGCGACGGGCTGCGCGCCGCGCGCTACCTCACGACCCCGCGCGTCGAGACGGCGCTCTTCCTGGCGCTCGTGCTGGAGAAGCCGCTGCTCGCCGAAGGGCCGGCGGGCGCCGGGAAGACGGAGCTGGCCAAGGTGCTCGCCGAGATGCTCAGGACCGACCTCGTGCGGCTCCAGTGCTACGAGGGGCTCGACGAGGCGCGCGCGCTCTTCGAGTGGAACTATCAGAAGCAGCTGCTGCGCATCCAGACCGATCGTGCCGAGGGCCGCGGCTGGGACGAGGTCTCGCACCACATCTTCTCGCGCGAGTTCCTCCTCGATCGGCCGCTGTTACACGCCATCACGGCGCCGCGCCAGGTCGTCCTGCTGATCGACGAGGTGGACAAGGCCGATCCCGAGTTCGAGGCCTTCCTCCTCGAGGTGCTCTCCGACTTCCAGGTGAGCGTCCCCGAGCTGGGCACGCTCCGCGCCCGCGAGCGGCCGGTGGTCGTGCTCACCTCCAACCGCACCCGCGAGCTCTCCGAGGCCCTCGTCCGGCGCTGTCTCCACCTCTTCGTCGACTTCCCCGGCGTCGAGGTCGAGGCCGAGATCGTCGCCCTCAAGGTGCCCGAGCTCGACGAGCGGCTGCGCGTGCAGGTGGCGCGCTTCGTGGCGGGCCTCCGCAAGCTCGAGCTCCGCAAGGCGCCGAGCATCGCCGAGACGCTCGACTGGGCGCGCGGCCTCTGTGCGCTCGGCGTGCGCGAGCTCGACCCGGCGACCGTCCGCCAGACGCTTGCGCTCGTCGTCAAGCACGAGGAGGACCTCCGCAAGGCGGAGGGCAAGGTGAGCACGCTGCTCGCGGCGGCGACGCGGGGCTGACGCGCGACGTAGCGGTTTCGTCTCATCGATGGCGCAACGGGACGCCGGCGCCCTTCTGCAGACGAGGGCGGAGCGACTGGCACCGCCCTTGCAGCGGCATCCGCCCGGATGGACGCGACGGAGCGCCGCCTGCATCAGCTCTTCCTCCTGAACCTCTGCCTGCAGATCTTCGACGGCGTAGCGACCTACCACGGGCTTCGCTTCTGGGGCGAAGGCAACCCGCTGGTCGCCGGCGTCATCCCGTACCTCGGCGTCGCCGGCACGCTCTGCCTCTTCAAGGCCAAGGCCTGCGGCTTCCTCGTGCTCCTCCGCCGCCTCGGCCCGCGCCCCCTCGTGCGCGAGTCGCTCGTGCTCCTGGCCACCGTCTACATGTTCTTCTCGTTCATCCCCTGGATGGCGCGGCTGCTGTCGCTCCTCTCCGCCTGAGCCGCTACCATCGCGGGGATGCGGTCGCGCATCCTCGCCTTCGTCCAGGCGCTGCGCGCCGAGGGCATCGACGTCTCGCTCGCCGAGACGATGGACGCCGTACGCGCAGTCGCGGCGGCGGGTGTCCAGCGCGAGGTGCTGCGCGAGTCCCTCGCCGCCTGTCTGGTGAAGGACGAGGAAGATCGCCCCGTCTTCGACCGGCTGTTTGACGCCTCGTTCCCGCTCGTCGGTGCCGAGCGCGAGGCGGGCCGACGGCGGAAGCGCGTCGCCGGCGGCGGGGGTGCACTCGCGACGGCGAGCGGGCGTGGGGCGGCCAGCGGCCGCGGCCGGCCGGCCGAGGAAGCCGCGGACCCGCGGCGGCGGGAGCCGTCGCCGGTGCGGACGCCGAGCGCGAGCCGTGAGACCGCTCGGGCCGAGCACGCACCCGCGCGGCGGGACACCTCGGACCAGGCCCGTCGCCCGGGCCGCCTGGCGCGACGGCTCGCGCTCATGCAGCTCCCGTTTCGCGACTTCACCGCGCGCGACGTGCAGGAGGCACGCGATCTCGTCCGCGAGCTCGGCCGCCGCCTGCGCGCGCGGCTCGCCCGCCGCCAGCGGCAGGCCCGGCGCGGCCGCCTCGACTTCCGGCGCACGATCCGCGCCTCGATGTCGAGCGGCGGCGTGCCCGCGCGCCCGCGCTTCCGCGCGCGCCGCCCGGCGCGCCCGGACCTGGTGGCGCTCTGTGACCTCTCGGGCTCGGTGGCGGCGGCGAGCGAGCTCATGCTCGGGCTCGTCGCCCCGGCGGCCGACTGGTTCCGGCGCGCCCACCTCTTCGCCTACGTCGACCGGCTCTGCCCGGTCTCGATCGAGGACGGGCACGTGGCGCCGGGCGGGCCGCTCGACCTCCACGCCCGCTCGGACTTCGGCCGCGTGCTCGACGAGCTGTGGCGCGAGCGGCGCGACCTGCTCACGCGCGCGACGCTGCTCCTCGTCCTCGGCGACGCGCGCAACAACCGCCGGCCGCCGCGGGCCGACCTCCTGCGCGCCGTCCGCGACCGCGTCGAGCGGCTGGTCTGGCTCGTCCCCGAGCCCCGCACCCGCTGGGACACGGGCGACAGCGTCCTCTCGCGCTACGCGCCGCTGTGCGACGCGCTGTTCGAGTGCATCGACCTGGCCGCCCTCGTCGCGGCCGTGCGGCGCACCCTGTGAGCCGCTAGAATGCGCGTCGCATGACGGTGACCATCGCGCGGCTCGGTGAGCTCCGCCCCGGGGAGACGAAGAAGTTCCTCTTCCAGTGCGACGGGATCGAGATGGAAGGCTTCCTGCTCAACTGCGCCGGGCAGCACCACGCCTACGTGAACCGCTGCCGGCACGTGCCGATGAGCCTCGACTGGGTCGAGAACCAGTTCTTCACCGAGGACAAGCGCTTCGTGCAGTGCGCCACGCACGGCGCCTACTACCTGCCCGATACCGGCGAGTGCGTTGCGGGCCCGCCCTGCGGGCGGCGGCTCCACCGCATCCCGCTCCGCATCGAGGGCGACCAGATCCTCGGCGACTGCCCGGGGTCGCTGCCGGACGACTGAAGCGCCCTTACTCCGGCTCGTCGCCGAAGTGGGCGCGCGTGATGCGTTCCTTCAGGTACTCGAGCGTTCCGAGGTCTTCGACGATGTCGCCGCCGGTGTCGTAGAAGAAGATCTCGCCGCTCTTGTTCCGGCCGACGGCCACGAGCCACTCGAGGTCGTCCCGATCCTCGAGGAGGTAGTTGATGGTCTGGCTCACCCCGCGGCCCGGGATGATCGTGACCTTGGGGCGGGCAGGCTTCTCGTGCTGTTTGGGCATCGACGCCATGACCTCCAAGGGCGCAGCGACGCACCCCGTACGCGAAAGATTGAGGATAGGAGCGCACCACCTTCAAGTCAATAGCAACAGGGTCACGCTCTCGACGTGGAACGTCTGCGGAAAGAGATCAATCGGCTGCACGCGCGCGACGCGGTAGCCGTGCGCCGCGAGCCGCTGCACGTCGCGCGCGAACGTGGCGGGATCGCACGACACGTAGGCGATGCGGCGCGCGCGGAGCGCGGCGAGCGCCCCGATCGCGTCCGCGGCGCCGGCGCGCGGCGGATCGAGGATCACAGCGTCGGCCGTGGCAGGCGCCATGCGGCCGAGCGCTTCGGCGACGGCCGCGGTCTCGAACGTGACGTCGCCGAGTCCGAGGCGCGCGGCGTTGTCGCGCCCCGCCGCGGCGGCGACGGGATTGCGGTCGATGCCGCGGACACGCGCGCCGCGGCGCGCGACGGGCAGCGCGAAATTGCCTGCGCCCGAATAGAGGTCGAGGACGCGCTCGCCGGGCGCGAAGGCGCCGAGCGCGACGACCGCAGCGACCAGGAGCCGGTTGGCGGCCGGGTTCACCTGCGTGAACACGTCGGCCGGCACCTCGAGGTCGAGCCCCGGCTCGAGCGTGACGCGGAGGCGCGGGTCGCCGACGACGAGCCGGCCGCGGCCCGTCGCCTCGGCGAGGACCGCGCCGCGGACGGTCGGCGTGCGGGCGAGGAGCGCCTCGGTCGCGTCGGCGTCGCGCGCGCCGGGCGGAGCGTCCGTGATCGCCGTCAGCACGACGCCGCCCGGAGCGACGGCGAGCGACACGCGCCGGAGCGGGACGCGCAGCGCGCCGATCCAGCTTCGCGCGGCGCCGAGGTGGGCGGAGAGCACGGGGTCGGCGATCGGGCAGTCCTCGATCTCGAGCAGGTGGTGCGAGCGCGCGCGGTGGTAGCCTGCGCGCCGGCCCTCGACCACCAGCGTGAGGCGCGCGCGGTAGTGCCAGTCGCCGCCCGCGGTGAGCGTCGGGAGGACCTCGGCGTCGCGCACGCCTGCCGTGCGGGCGAGCTGCTCGGCGACGATCGCCGCCTTCGCGTCGCGCTGCGCGGGCGGCGCGACGTGCTGCCACTGGCAGCCGCCGCAGGTGGGGAAGTAGCGGCAGCCGGGGAAGACGCGTGCGGGCCCCGGCTCGAGGACTTCGACGACGCGCGCGCGGGCGAAGCCCGCGTGCTGCTCCACGGTCTCGGCGGTGATCCGGTCGCCGGGCGCGGCGTAGGGCACGAAGACCACCTGGCGGTCGCGGTGCGCGAGCGCGTCGAAGCCGTAGGTGAGCCGCTCGACCGCGAGGACGTCAGTCAAAGCCGGGCTCGCCGAGCACGAGGAGCATCTCCTCGGCGGTGAAGAGCGACGCCGCGAGCCGTCGCAGGAGGTCGCGCTCGACGACGCCGCGCGACGGCAGCTCGATGTGCCGGGGGATCACCTCGAAGACGCCGGGGAGGAGGAGCGCCTGGCTGCGGTCGATCGCCTCGATCGCGCTCGTGATCTTGAGGCTGGTGTCGGCCTCGCCCGCGGGCAGGAGGAAGAGCGTGTAGGCGACGGTGTACTCGGTGGCGCGCCCGAGGCCGGCGCCGCGCGCCGCGGAGAGGTCGGCGATGTCGCCGAGCTTCTTCAGCTCCTCGCGGCCGAATACGCGCCGGGCGCCGGTCTGGATCGCCCCGTGCGCCCGGTCGGCGCGCGCGACCCGCAGTCCCTCCTCCTCGAGCGCGCGCAGGATCTGCGGCCAGAGCCGGTCGACCGGGTCGTGGATCATCCGGTAGTGCTCGCCGCGCACGTGCGCCTTCGGGTCGGGCGCGGGGCCGTGAAGCGGACCGCAGCCCACGGCGAGCGCGGCGAGCACGAGCGGCAGCGCCCGGTGCATGGCGCGTCAGTCCTTGGCGAACATCATCTTCACCTGCGGGAACGTCGAGGGGCTGGCCGCCGCGACCGCCGTCGCCGCCGGCCGCTCGAGCTGAGCCGCCCGCCGCTCGGCGTCCCGCATGCGGTCCTCCGAGAGCGGGTGGCTCGAGATGAAGCGCTCGACGACGCTCGGCAGGCTGCGCTGCTGCTCGGAGAGCTTCCGGAAGACCGACGCCATCGCCGTCGGGTCGTAGCCGGCGGCGTTCATGAGCCGGAGGCCGAGCCGGTCCGCCTCCGCCTCCTTGCCGCGGCTGTAGCGCAGCAGCGTCAGCACGTAGCCGAGCTTGGCCCCCTCCCAGGCGATGGGCGGGATGGGTATGGGAATCACGGAGATCGCCGCGATGATCGCGAGCTGGCTCAGGTTCTGCGTGGTCAGCATCTCGGTCGCGTGGCGCGCGGCGACGTGGCTCATCTCGTGCGCCATGACCGAGGCGAGCTCGTCCTCCGTGTCGCACACCTCGACGATCCCCATGTTGATGTAGACCGGCCCACCCGGGAGCGCGAAGGCGTTCACCTCGGGCGAGTCGACCACGTGATAGCTGTAGGGGAAGAGCTTGAAGGCGGGCTCGGGGCTCGCGTCGAGCAGGCGCCGGCCGACCGTGTTGACGAGCTGGTTGAGCGCGCTGTGACGGAGCAGCACGAGCTCGCCCTCGACCTCCTTGGAGAGCTGCTCGCCGAGGCGGATGTCGCCGTCGACCGAGTAGAAGTTCGGGTGGAAGCGATGCACGCCCGCGCAGCCGAGGGCCGCGGCGAGCGCGAGCGCGCCGCCGGCACGCACCGCGGCGCGCATCACGGGCCTCCCGTCCGGTTGAGCGCGCGCACGCTGCTCGGGTGCACCGCCAGGCGCGGGCCGGCGGCCAGCACGAGCGGGAGCCGGTCGCCCACCACCTCGCCCGAGACGCGGTCCCCGCTGCGCAGCACCACCTCGGCCTTGTTGCCGGCCTCGGTGAAGTCGATTCGCTCCACCTCGGCCGCCGAGACCTCCATCGTCCGCCCGCTGACGCGGACGCGGAGCGGCGCGAACGCCCCGGTCACGAGGAGGCTGTCGCCGTTGCGCATGAGGGCGCGAAAGGCCGCCGGCGGCGGGGCCGCGCCGCGGCCGGCACGGAGGCTCAGCTGCGCGATGGCGTCGACCGGCACGCTCTGCGTTCGGCCGCCGGCAGCGAGGTGGATCGCCTCGTTCTCGAGGAAGCCGCTCAGCGTGTCGCCGTTCGCGAGGACGATGCGGGCAAGTCCACGTTCGCCGGTGTCGAAGAGGACGGTGGCCACGGCCTCGCGCCCGAGCTCGACCGCGCCGTACGCGGTGCGCACGCGGAGGTGGGGGTCGGTGAGCGTGCCGCGCAGGGTGTCGCCGCTGCGCAGCTTGGCGGTGTCGACGTCGGCGCCGCCACGCACCTGCTGCGCCAGGCGGAGCCGTCCCGGCGCCGCGATGTCGGCCGGCAGCGCGAGCGTCCAGATCTCCCAGCCCTTCTCACCCCGGTGCTGGAAGGCGAGCGTGCGCCCGTCGGGCGACCAGGCGGGATGGAGCGCCGGGGCGGGCGCGGCCGTGAGCTCGATCGGGGCGGTGCCGTCGGCGTTCGCGACCCACGGCGTCGCGTCGCTCGTGCGGCCGTGCGCGGGCCAGCGGGTGAAGGCGAGCTTGGTGCCGTCGCGCGACCACGCGGGCCGCGCCTCGTGATCGGGCGAGACGACGAGCGGCGCCGTGCGCCCGTCGCGGACGTCGATGGTATAGATGTCGAAGTTGCCGTTCACGTCGGTCACGTAGGCGATCGTGTCGCCCGACGGATGCCAGGCGGGGAAGATCTCGTTGGCCGGGGTGGTCGTCAGCCGCCGCCGCCCGCTGCCGTCGGCGTACATGAGCCAGAGGTCGAAGCTGCCGCCCTCCTTCGGAAAGGCGGCGTAGACGATCTGCCGCCCGTCGGGCGACCAGGCGGGCTGGTCCTCGGTGCCCGGATCGTCGGTCAGGGGGACCGCGTTCTGGCCGTCGAGGTCGGCGATCCAGATGTCGCGCGAGCCGTTCAGCTCGGAGACGAAGAGGAGCTTCTTGCCGTCGGGCGAGACGGCCGGGTGGTACTCGTCCTTGGTGCCCTTGGTGAGCTGCCGCTCGCCCGAGCCGTCGGTGGAGACGATCCAGATGTTGCGCGCCGCGATGCCGCGCTGCTTCTCCTCCTTGCGCCGCGAGTGGAAGACGAGGTGCGTGCCGTCGGGGGTCCAGGACGGCATGGCGCTCGAGCCGGCGGTCACGACGGCGCGGGCGCTGCCGTCCTCGGCGAGGCTCGGCGAGGTGGCGGCGAGGCAGAGTAGCCCGAGCGCGAGCGCCGTCCGCCCCGTCATGCCGGCACGCTTATCGGGTCGCGACGGATTTGCAATACACGTGCTCGGAGGCTAGGCGAAACAGGCCCATGGCGGCGCGACTCCTTCCCGGGACGACCACGCGAGTGCGGCGCGGGCGGCGCCACGACTTCCCCCACGTGCAGGCCGTCCTCGGGCGAGCGGGCGGCGATCGCGCCGAGCGGCTCTACCACCGCATGATGCGCGACCTCGGGACGGACCTCTACGTGGCCGAGGAAGAAGGCGGGACGATCGTGGCGGTGATCGCGCTCGCCTACGGACGGTCGCTCGGCGCCGGCGGACTCGTGGCCGTGCTCGAGGTGGCGCGGTGCTCGACGGAGCCCCGGCTCGGCGAGGGGCTCGTCGCCTTTGCCGAGGAGCGGGCGCGGCGGCGCGGCTGCCGCGAGCTCACCGCCCGCATGGACGGCGCCGACGCGGAGCTCCGCGCGGTGCTGGTCGCGCGCGGCTTCCGGCCCGCCGACGTCCTCGTGACCGAGCTCGTCCCGGCGGTCTGATGCCGACCGACGAGCAGCGCGGGACGCGCGGGCCGGCAGTCGTCGGCGAGCGGCTGCACGCGCTGCTCGAGCGGCGGGCGAGCGGCGCCGAGGCGGCGCCGCTCGAGACGTTCGCGCGGCTCCTCCTCCACCGCGCCCACGACTACGTCGACACGCTGGCCGACGAGGAGGTGGCGGCGCTCGTCGCCTCGGCGTTCCGCTTCTACGCGGCGCCGGGCGAGGAGCTGCGCGCGCGCGCGATCGCGCCGACCTACGTGACCGAGGGCTGGGACGCGTCCGTCTCGGTGGTCGAGACGGTCATGCCCGACCGTCCGTTCATCGTCGACACCATCCAGGCTGCGCTCGAGGCCGAGGGTGTGGAGCGGCGGGCCTTGCTCCACCCGATCCTGGCCGCGGAGCGCGACCTGACGGGGCGGCTCATCTCGCTCGCTCCGCCGAACGGCGGCGCGCGGCGCGAGTCGTTCGTGCACGTCGCCGTCCCGCGCATGACCGACGTCGCCGCCCTCGCCGGGCTGGAGCAGCTGATCCGCGACCGCCTCGGCGACGTGCGGCTCGTGACCGACGACTTCCGGGCCATGCTCGCGCGTGCCCAGGAGGCCGCCGCCGAGCTCGACGGGCTCGCGCGGAGCGGTGCCGGCGCGGGCGCGGACGCGAGCGCCGCGGCCGACTTCCTCCACTGGCTGGTCGACGGCAGCTTCGTGTTCCTCGGCTACCGCGAGTACCAGGTCATGACCCTCGGCGGCACGCGGGTCCTGCTGGTCCGCTCCGGCTCCGGGCTCGGCCTCTTGCGCCGCGAGAGCCGCTCGGCGTTCTCCCGCCCGCGCCCGCTGGCCGAGCTGCCTGAGGCCGTCCGCGTGCGGCTCCTCGGCGACCGGCTGCTGACCATCACCAAGACGATCGCCGAGTCGCCCGTCCACCGCCGCGCTCGCATGGACGACGTCGGCATCCGCCAGCTCGACGCCACCGGCCACGTGATCGGCGAGCGCCGCTTCCTCGGCCTCTTCACGTCGAAAGCGTACGCCGAGGAGGCGGCCGAGATCCCGCTGCTGAGACGGGTCCTGCGGCAGATCCTGGCCGCCGAGCAGGTGGTCCCCGGCAGCCACGACTACAAGGAGATGGTCGCGATCTTCAACGTCCTCCCGAAGGACGACCTGTTCGCGGCGACGCCGGCCGAGATCCGCGCCGACATCGAGGCCGTCATGGCGGCCGGCCGGACGGGCGACGTCGTCGTCTCGCTGCGCCCGCGCCCGACCGGCTTCTCGACCCTCGTCGTGCTGCCGCGCGACCGGCTGTCGGGCGAGGCGCGCCAGCGGATCCTGGAGACGCTGGCCCGGCGCGCCGGCGGTCCCTGCCTCGGCGATCACCTCGTGCTGCTCGAGGACCGGGCGCTCCTCTCCTTCACCTTCGCCGGCGACGGCCCGGCCCCCACCGGGGCCGAGCTGGCAGACGTGCAGGAGGCCGTGCGCGACCTCGTCCGGGGCTGGCGGGAGCGGCTCGAGGACGAGCTGCGCGCGCGGCACGGCGCCGCCGAGGCGGCACGGCTCGCCGCGCGCTACCGCGCCGCCTTCCCCGACGAGTATCGGGCGTCGACGCCGCCGGCGCGCGCCGCGGTCGACGTCGCGCTCCTCGAGGCCGCGCTCGGCGAGGGCGCGATGCGCGTCGCGCTCGGCGACGACCGCGCGCTTCCCGACACGAGCGCGCTTCGCCTCTACGTGCCGGGCGAGCCACTCGTCCTCTCCGAGTTCGTGCCGGTGCTCGAGAACCTCGGGCTCCGCGCGCTCGCCGAGGATCAGGTGGTGCTGACGCCGCACGGGGCGCCGCGTCTCTTCGTGCAGACGTTCTTCGTGCAGGACCGGCAGGGGCGGCGGCTCGACGCCGCGGCCGGTCCGCGCCTGGTCGACGCGCTCCTCGCGGTGCGGGCCGGCAGGGCGGCGAGCGACGCCCTCGGCCGCCTGGTCCTGGAGGCGGGGCTCGACTGGCGGGCGGTCGACTGTCTCCGCGCCTACGCGGGGCATGCCGCGCAGGGCGGCGTGGGTCCGCGCGGGCTGGTGATCGACGCGCTCGCCCGCCATCCCGAGGCTGCGGCCTCCCTCTTCGAGTGCTTCGCGGCGCGCTTCTCGGGGCGGGCCGACACGGCGCCGCTCCGCCAGCGTTTCCTCGAGAGCCTCGACACGGTGGAGAGCCTGCGCGACGACGTCACGCTGCGGGCGCTCTGCGACACGGTCGAGGCGACCGTGCGGAGCAACTACTTCGCCACGCCCGTGGCCGAGACGCTCGCCTTCAAGATCCGCTCCTCCGGCCTCGCTCACCTGCCGCGTCCGCGCCCGCTGTACGAGATCTACGTCCACGGCCCGGCGGTGGAGGGCATTCACCTGCGCGCCGGCCTCGTGGCCCGGGGCGGCATCCGTCACAGCGACCGCCCGGAGGACTTCCGCACGGAGGTCCTCGGCCTCATGAAGACGCAGACCGTGAAGAACGCGGTCATCGTACCGGTCGGGGCCAAGGGCGGCTTCGTCGTGCGGCGCGGGACGCCCGCCGACGCCTACCGGACCTTCGTCGGCGCGCTGCTCGACTTGACGGACAACGTGGTCGCCGGCCGGGTCGTCCCGCCGCGCGGCCTCGTCGTGCACGATGACGAGGATCCCTATCTGGTGGTCGCCGCCGACAAGGGGACGGCGAGCTTCTCCGATCTGGCCAATGCCATCGCGCAGGCCCGCGGCTTCTGGCTGGGCGACGCCTTCGCCTCGGGCGGCTCGCACGGCTACGACCACAAGGCGCTCGGCGTGACCGCGCGCGGCGCGTGGGAGTGCGTGCGAGCGCATTTCCGGGAGCTCGGCGTCGACGCCGACACGGCGCCGCTCTCGGTGGCCGGCATCGGCGACATGAGCGGCGACGTCTTCGGCAACGGGCTCCTCCGCTCCTCGCACCTCCGCCTCCAGGCGGCCTTCAACCACCGTCACGTCTTCCTCGACCCCGATCCCGACCCGACGGCGAGCTTCGCCGAGCGGGAGCGGCTCTACCGCGCCGGCCTCGGCTGGGACGCGTACGACCCGGCCGCGCTCTCGCCGGGCGGCGCCGTCGTGGCGCGGACGGCCAAGCGCGTCGTGCTCTCGCCCGAGGCGCAGCGTCTCCTCGGCCTCGCGAGCCCGGAGGCGAGCGGCGAGCGGCTGGTCCAGGCCGTCCTCACGCTCGACGCCGACCTCCTCTTCAACGGCGGCATCGGCACCTACGTCAAGGCGGCGGCGGAGACGCACGCCGAGGTCGGCGACCCGGCGAACGACGCGGTCCGGGTGAACGCCGAGGCGCTGCGCGGGCGCGTCGTGGCCGAAGGCGGGAACCTCGGCTTCACGCAGCGGGCGCGGATCGCCTTCGCGCTCGCCGGCGGCCGCATCAACACCGACGCCATCGACAACTCGGCCGGCGTCGACCTCTCGGACCACGAGGTGAACCTCAAGATCTGCCTCCGGCCCGTGGTCGAGGCGGGGGAGCTCGCTCCCGACGCCCGCCACGCGCTCCTCCAGGCGGTGACGGACGACGTCGTCGAGCGCGTGCTCGCCCACAACCGCCGGCAGAGCCGGCTGCTCGACCTGGACCAGCTCCGGAGCCGGAGCCGGCTCGCCGACTTTCGCGACCTGATCGCCGAGCTCGAGCGGACCGCGGGCCTCGACCGCGCGCTCGAGGCGCTGCCCGACCGCGAGGCGCTGCGCGCCCGGCGCGGCACCTTCCTCGGGCTCACGCGTCCGGAGCTGGCCGTGCTCACCGCGTACGCGAAGATCCATCTCCAGCGAGAGATGCTCGCCTCACCCCTGCCCGACGACCCGCTCGTGGAGTCGTACCTGCTCGCCTACTTCCCGGCCGACGTCGTCGCTCGCTACCCGGCGGCCGTGCGGGCCCATCGCCTGCGCCGCGAGATCATCGCCGCCGAGGTGGCGAACGCGCTCGTCGACCACATGGGCGTGACCTTCGTCTCCCGCATCGTCCACGACACCGGGGCCGCCGTGGTCGGCGTGCTGCGCGCGTGGGCCGTCGGCTGGCGGCTCGGGGGCGGCGACGCGCTCGCCGCGGCGATCGCCGCGAGCGCCGCCGCGGTCGACGTCGAGAGCGCCTGCCGGCTGGCCCTCGAGGCGAGCGCCGAGCGGGTCACCAAGTGGGTCCTCGCCAACACCGATGCCGAGCGCCCGGCGGCCGGCATGGTGGCCGACCTCGGCCCGGCGGTCGCGGCCATCCGTGGCCGTCTACCCGACTGGGTGACGGGCGCCGAGGCGGAGACCTTCCACAAGCGCGTCTCGGAGCTGACGATCGCCGGGCTGCCCCCCGAGCTCGCGCGCGACCTCGCGACGGCCGAGTGGCTCGTCGGCCCGCTCGACGTGGTGACCGTCGCGCGACGGACGCGTACCGAGCCCGACGCGGCAGGCGCCGCCTACTACGCGCTCGGCCAGCACGTCGACTTCGGCTGGGTGTTCGCGCGGCTCGCCGAGACCGCCGCCGACGACCGCTGGCAGCGGCGCGCGGCGGAGGGCCTCGTCGAGGACCTGCTCCGCGCCCGCCGGCGCCTCGCGTGCCGGCGCCTCGAGGAGCCGCCCGGTGCGCTGCCGGAGCGGGCGCTCGGCGCCGTCCAGGCGCTCATCCGCGATCTCCGCGCCGCGCCACGCGTCTCGCTGGCGGCGCTCCAGGTGGTGGTGCGGGAGATCCGGCGGCTGGCCGAGGAGGGAGGAGACTGATGGCGGTCGTGCGGGTGCTGTTCGCGTTGCTGCTCGGCTTCATCCTGGGCGTCGGGGCGACGGTCTGGGTCCTCCAGTCGGGTGCCGGCGTCGCATTCCTGCGCGCCACCGAGCCGGTCCAGGACCTGGAGCGGCGGCTGCGCGACATGGAGCAGCAGCGCGATCAGCTCGCGCGGCAGCTCGAGGACGTCGTGGCGCGCGCGGGCCGCATGGAGAGCTCGTTCACCGAGCTCGAGCGGCGCTTCCACGACCTCCAGCGCGAGCTCGACGAGCGGCGTCGGCCGGCGGGGGCGGGAGCGCCGCCGTGACCGCTACCAGCGCGGGCCGGCGGCACCGAGCGCCGCGAGCTTGAGGACGAGGCAGATGGCGAGCGCGCCGACGATGCTCGGCAGGACCGGGTGGCCGAGGATGGCCGGGCCGGGGGACCAGCCGCCGAGCGCCCACAGCCAGCCCCCGGCGTAGAGACCTGCCAACCCCGCGAGCAGGGACACGCCGCGCACGTTCACGCCGGGACGCAGGATCCGCTCGGCCGCCGCCCCCGCTGCAGCGGAGACCAGGAGCAGCTGCGCCAGGCGGGAGGCCTCGCCGAGCAGTTCCGGGTCCGGCCGCATTAGTGATAGGGAGAGCAAGGGATATGCCAGCACGATGCCTCTTGGCGTCCCGCGGGGACCGGACCAGGGCCGGCGCGGACGTGACACCACGTTCACGGCTGTGCGGGCGGGAAGGAGTCGGACGTTGGTGCGGGTGACGGTGCTCGGCTCGGGCGACGCCTTCGGGTCGGGCGGGCGCCTGCACAGCGCCTACCTGGTGGAGAGCGCCGGCGCGACGTTCCTGCTCGATTGCGGTCCGACGATCCTTCAATCTTTGAAATCCGCCGGTCACGACACCGGCCGCATCGACTTCGTGCTCGTGTCGCATCTGCACGGCGACCACTTCGGAGGCGTCCCGTTCCTCTTCATGGAGTACATCTACGAGCGGCCGCGCACGCGTCCGCTCGGCGTCCACGGGCCGCCCGGGACCGAACGCCGCGTCCGCGCCCTGTTCGCCGCCCTCTACGAGAAGAACGCCCAGATGCCGACACCCTTTGCCGTGCGTTTCGAGGAGCTGGAACCGGGGACGACGCGCGACCTGGGCGGTGTCCAGGTGAGCGCCTTTCGCGTGCCGCACACGCCGGAGCTCGTCGCGCTCGGCTACCGGATCGAGGCCGGGGGCCGGTCCATCCTCTACTCGGGCGACTCGGCCTGGACGGAGGAGTTCATCGTGCAGTCCCGCGGCGCCGACCTGTTCATCTGCGAGTGCTCCACCTACGAGACGCGGCTCGACATCCACGTCTCGTATCCCGAGATCGCGGCCCGTGCACGCGAGCTCGGGTGCAAGCGACTCCTCCTCTCGCACCTCGGCGCGGAGCCGCTGCGACACCTGCCGGACATCACCCTCGAGTGTGCCCGGGACGGGATGACCGTCGAGCTCTGAGCGCCTCCGCGGGTGTGAGGACGAGCGCTCCCTCGCGCTCGGGCTCGGGGGAAGCGAAGAGGCCCTCGACGCCGGCGCCGACGAGCGCGGCGACGAACGGCACCTCGTGCGCGCGCGCCGGCGCCTCGCGCACGGCGGCCGCCACGGCGAGCGCGAGGCGCGCCGCGGCGGGCCGCCTCGTCTCCGCCAGCACGTAGGCGGTGCCCGCGAGCCGCCGCGCCAGCGTGGCGGGCGGGTAGAGGGCCGCGGCGGCGCGCGCCAGGACCTCGCGCAGGCGCTCTTGCTGCTGGAGCGGCGTCAGCACGATCGGGCTCTGCCGGATGGCGTCGACCTCCTCCACGTACGGCGCCGCCGCCTCGGGGGCGGGACCCCAGGCGCGGAACTCCGGTTCCTTGATGAGCTGGATCGAGTCGGCGGCCAGGGCGGCCGCCTCCTCGGCGCCGCCGGGCGGCTGCGCGTGCGACGAGACGGGCTCGGCCGGCGGTGCCGGTGGTTCGGTGGTCAGTCGCGGCCGCACGCGCAGGTAATCGTGCCCCGGCTCCGCGGTCCCGGCGCGCTCCTGTGCTTCGACGAGCAGCGCGTCGAGGACGCGCCAGCTTGCCGCCACCAGCCGGAGCCCTTCCGACTCGATCCGCTGGCGGGTGGTGCGGAGCTGCTTGCGGCCGACGTCGACGACCTGGAGATCGCGGAGTCCCGCCGGCTCGTTCACCTGCGCGGCGACGAGCAGCGTGCCGGTCGCGAGCGGACGCATGAGCCACAGGATGCGATCGCCACGCCCGTCGACGGCCGACACCAGGCCCTCGAGCTCGACGGCGGCCGGGCGCGACTGCTCGGGCTCGGGAGGCGCCGCGGGCCGTGGCACGCCGCGCTGGGCGAGGCGGTAGAGCGCCCGCCGGATCGCCTTGCGCACGGCCTTCTCCGGCGCGCGCGCCTCGAGCCGCACGAGCAGCGCGGCGACCTCCGGGCTCGGCAGGTCGCCGAGGGCGTCGGCGAGGGCGCCGCCATCCGGGCCGGCGAGCAGCGCGAGCACGCGATCCTCGGTCGCATGACCGGCGACCAGCTCCGCGGCATCGAGCCCGAGGCGGGCGAGCGTCTCCGTGCCGGGGACGCGCCGCTCCGTCAATGAGCGGCCCCCGCGCGCGGGAAGGCGGCCAGCCGCGTCTCGACGTGGTCGTGGATCCAGTGGGCGTCCCACCACTCGACCGGGTCGACGTGGACGCCGTGGATCATGACGCTGAAGTGGAGATGATCGCCGCCGGCGAGGCCGGTATCGCCGGTCTTGCCGAGGACGTCGCCGCGGTGGAGGGTCGTCCCGGCGGTGACCTTCACCTCGCTCAGGTGCCCGTACAGGGAGAAGAGGCCGAGGCCGTGGTCCAGGATGACGGCGTTGCCGTAGATGCCGAGCGGCCCCGCGAAGACGACGCGTCCCGTGTTGCCGGCGGGCACGGGGCTGCCGCGCAGGGAGGCGAGGTCGAAGCCGAGGTGCGTCTGATGGTCGATCGCCTGGCCGCGGTACACGTAGGTCCGGCGGTCGGCGAAGCCGGAGAGCGGCGCCGAGTCGGGCAGGCGCAGGAAGGCGCCCTCCCAGAGCGGCTCGGCCGCGCTCTCGCGGCAGAGCTCGCGCACCCGCTTCTCGGTGGCGAGGCGGAGCTCGCGGTTGATGCGCAGGTACCCCGCCACGAGGTCGCCGTCGCTCGGGAGCCCGTTGGCCTCGAGCAGCTCGGGGACCTTGCGGGCGAGGAAGTCCTCGCTCAGCTCGAGCGTCTTCTCGGCGAAGCGCCGCGGCCGCACGACGGCGTCGAGGCGGACGGCGCGCCGGTTGCCGGCCTGGTCGGCCGCGACCACGGTCGGCACGGCTCCCGACGGCGCGTCCGGCGGCACGGCGAAGAGCGTGGCGCGGAGCGCCCGGTCGGCGAAGAGCCCCGGCGCGCCCGGGAAGTTCACCTCGCCCACCGCGACGCCGGTCTCGACGGCGTCGGTGCCGACGCGGTAGACGGCGCACTCCGAGCCCCCGAGACGCACGACGTGCTGCTGCGAGAGCACCTCGAGCGTCGGTGGCGTCAAGTCGACGGTCACGGGGCGGGTGAGCCGCGGCGCGCGACGCAGCGCGCTCAGCCACGAGTGGTCGGTGGCGACGACCTCGAGGCGGCCCGGGCCCTCGGCCAGGTGCGCCGCCGCGGCGTCGACGGTCGGCGTCAGCCGGACCTCGTGGACGCCGCTGCCGAGCCAGGAGCGGCGCGGGAAGTCCTCGCTCGCGACCACCGCCGGCGCGCCTCCGGCCCCGCCCGCGAGTCGCACCTCGACGTGCGCGAGGCCGGTGCCCCGGTCGCGCGCGATCACCACGAGCGGTGTCGCCCGGCCGACCACGTCGACCGGCGTCTCGAGCGCGACCGTCGGCGCCAGCGGCTCGGCGCGCGTCACGAGCAGCGCGATCGCGATGGCGAGCAGCGTGATGAAAAGGAACCGTCGCATCAGCCGAGCGTCCGCACCACGGCGAGCAGGTTTCGCGTGATGCGGTGGGTGGCACCCCAGATGATGTGCTCGCCGACCGGATAGCAGTCGATCGGCACCTGCCGGCCCTCGAAGTCCCAGAGCTCGCGCCGCTCGGCGCCGGGTGCGTCCAGGAGGCGGAGCGGCACGGTGAAGACGGCCTCGACCTCGTCCCGGCAGAGCGTCCATCGGTAGGGGTGAGGGACGAGGCCGACGAACGGCGTGATCACGAACTCGGTCGCCATGGTCTCGATGTCGTCGAGCGGACCGAGCAGGCGAACGTCGGCGGGGTCGAGCCCGATCTCCTCGCGCGCCTCGCGCAGCGCCGTCGCCACCAGGTCGGCGTCGTCGGGATGGCAGCGGCCGCCCGGGAACGCGACCTGCCCCTGATGCTGGCGCAGCAGGCGGGAGCGGCGGGTGAAGAGGAGGTGCGGCTCCCCGTCGACGGGGAGGAGCGGGACCAGCACGGCGGCCGGCGTCTTCCCCGGCCGCACGAGCACGGCGCGCTCGCGCGCGGCGAGGGCCGGCGCGAGTGCCTCCGCGAGGCGTTCGGTCATGCGTTGTCGGATGAGAGTAGCATCTGTGGTAGGAGTGAGGCCAATGGGCGCCGGTCACGTGATCGTGCTGCGCTACCACGAGATCGCGCTCAAGGGGCGCAACCGGCCCTTCTTCGTGCGCCGGCTGGTGGACAACATCGTGCGCGCCACCGCCGGCCTGCCCGTCGGCGCGATCGCGCGCGCCTCGGCGCGCCTGCTGCTGCCGCTCGGGGACGTCACCGCCTGGCCGGAGGCGCGGGCGCGGCTCGCGCGCGTGTTCGGCCTCGCCAACCTCTCGCTCGCGCACGAGGTGGCCCTCGCCGGCGAGGCCGGCGCGGCCCTCGAGCGCCTCGGCGCGAGGATCGTCGAGCGGCTCGGCGGGGTGTCCGTGCCGAGCTTTCGCGTCCAGACCAAGCGGGCCGACAAGCGCTTCCCGTTCCCGTCGCCCGAGGTGAGCCGGCGGCTGGGGCACGTGATCCAGGCGGCCACCCGCTCGCGCGTCGACCTCGAGCACGCGGCGGTGACGGTGGCCGTCGACATCCTGCCCGGGCGCGCCTTCTTCTCGCTCGAGAAGGTGGCGGGCGCGGGCGGGCTGCCGGTCGGGACGAGCGGGCGGGTGCTGGCCCTCCTCTCGGGCGGCATCGACTCGCCCGTCGCCGCCTGGCGGATGATGCGGCGCGGGTGCGCCGTCGACTTCGTGCACTTCCACAGCGCGCCCTTCCACGATCGGACGAGCCAGGAGAAGGCGCGCCAGATCGCCGCCGAGCTCGTCCGCTGGGAGCTCGACGCCGCGCTCCACCTGGTCGCCTTCGGCGAGGTTCAGCGCCAGATCGTCGCAGCGGTCGGGCGGCCGCTGCGCGTCGTCCTCTACCGGCGGATGATGCTCCGCATCGCCGAGGCGATCGGGCGGCCGGCAGGCGCCGAGGCGCTGGTGACGGGCGAGAGCCTCGGCCAGGTCGCGTCGCAGACGCTCCCCAATCTTGCGGTGATCGAGGCGGCGGTGCCGCTGCCGGTCCTCCGCCCGCTGATCGGCATGGACAAGGGCGAGATCTCCGCCGAGGCCGCGCGGCTCGGCACGTTCGAGACCTCGGTCATCCCCGACCAGGACTGCTGCCAGCTCTTCGTGCCGCCACACCCGGCCACGCGGGCGCATCCCGAAGACGTGGCGGCGGCGGAGTCGCGGCTCGACGTCCCGGCGCTCGTCGCGCTCGGCGTGGCGGGCACCGAGCGCGTGCGGCTGTGCTGGCCCGCGGAACCGGCGGAGCCGCCGGCGCGCTCAGTCGTCGGCCGCTAGCACGACGAAGATCCGGCGGATCGCCTCGCGGCCGAGGCGCGCGTTCAGACGTGAGCGGAGCTCGTGCTTCAGGAACTGCAGCTCCTGCATCCACTCGGAGCTGTCGACGGCGACGAGGAGCACGCCGCGCGCGAGCCGCCGCGGGCGCGCGTGGCGCGCGAGCGTCGCCCCGACCGCGGCATCCCACTCGCTCCACACCGCCCAGTCCTCGAGCCCCGCGCCCGTGGGCAGGCGGGCGAGCACCGTGCGCAGCACGTCGCCGAGGCGCGTGGGAACGCGCGCCGGCCGCGGTCGGGTCACGGCCGCGCCCCCTTGCAAAAAATCGCTTGACAACACAACATGTGGTGGTATATGCGCCTCCGCACACCATACCTGGGAGGGGCTTGATGGCGAGGGAGCCGGTGGGCGAGGTGCTGGACGGGGGGCTGTCGGGGGCGGAGGCGGGGCCGGCACCGGGGCGCCGCGGCCTGGCGATCGCGCGGCAGTTCACCACGGCGGGCACGAGCCCGTTCGACGAGGTCGAGTGGGAGATCCGTGCTGCCGTGATCCAGGGCGAGGGCGGCGAGACGGTCTTCGAGCAGCGTGACGTCGAGGTGCCGCGCCGCTGGTCGCAGCTTGCGACCAACGTCGTCGTCTCGAAATACTTCCGCGGGCCGCTGGGGAGCCCGGCCCGGGAGCGGAGCGTCCGCCAGCTCGTCGCCCGGGTGGTGAACACGATCGGCTCCTGGGGTGCGGAGCAGGGCTACTTCGCCACGCCCGACGACGCCCGCGCGTTCACCGACGAGCTGACGCACCTCCTGCTGCATCAGAAGCTCTCCTTCAACAGCCCGGTCTGGTTCAACGTCGGCGTCGAGGCGAAGCCGCAGTGCTCGGCCTGCTTCATCCTCTCGGTCGACGACACCATGGATTCGATCCTCGACTGGTATCGCAGGGAGGGCGTCATTTTCAAAGGCGGCTCGGGCTCGGGCGTGAACCTCTCGCGGCTCCGCTCGTCCAAGGAGCGCCTTGGCGGCGGCGGCACGGCGTCGGGGCCCGTGTCGTTCATGCGGGCGGCCGACGCCTCGGCCGGGGTCATCAAGTCCGGCGGGAAGACGCGACGGGCGGCCAAGATGGTGGTCCTCAACGCCGACCACCCGGACATCGTGGAGTTCATCCGCTGCAAGGCCGAGGAGGAGCGCAAGGCGTGGGCGCTCATCGCCGCGGGCTACGACCGTTCCCTCGACGGGCCGGCATACGGCTCGATCTTCTTCCAGAACGCCAACAACTCCGTGCGGGTGACTGACGAGTTCATGCGGGCGGCGCTCGAAGGGCGTCCGTGGAGCACCCGCTTCGTGACCAGCGGCGAGGTGGCGGAGACGATGCCGGCGCGCACCATCCTGCGCCTGATCGCCGAGGCCACCCACCAGTGCGGCGATCCGGGGATGCAGTTCGACACCACCATCAACGACTGGCACACCTGCCCGAACTCGGGGCGCATCAACGCGTCCAACCCGTGCTCGGAGTACATGCACCTCGACGACAGCGCCTGCAATCTCGCGAGCCTGAACCTCATGCAGTTCATCGACGCCGCGGGCGTCTTCGACGTCGCCGCCTTCCGGCACGCGGTCGACATCGCCATCACCGCGCAGGACATCGTCATCGACCGCTCGAGCTATCCGACGTCCGAGATCGCGGCCAACGCGCATGCCTACCGCGAGCTCGGCCTCGGCTACGCCAATCTGGGCGCGCTCCTGATGTCGCTCGGCCTGCCCTACGACTCGGACGCGGGCCGGGAGTACGCGGGAGCGCTGACCGCGCTCATGTGCGGCGAGGCCTACCTGCAGTCGACGCGTCTGGCGGCCGCGCTCGGGCCGTACGAGGGCTTCGCGCGCAACCGCGAGCCGCAGCTGCGCGTCGTCGACAAGCACCGCGCGCACGCCCACCGGCTCGACCCGGCGCTGGTGCCCCTCGACCTCCTCGCGGCCGCGCGCGAGGTCTGGGACACGGGGCTCGCGGAAGCGCGCGCGCACGGCGTGCGCAACTCGCAGGTGACCGTGCTCGCGCCCACCGGCACGATCGCCTTCATGATGGACTGCGACACGACGGGGGTGGAGCCCGACATCGCGCTCGTCAAGTACAAGAAGCTGGTCGGCGGCGGCGTGCTGAAGATCGTCAACACGACGGTGCCGCGGGCGCTTCGCCGCCTCGGCTACGACTCGCGCGAGGTGCAGGAGATCGTCGAGTACATTGACGAGCACGAGACGATCGAGGGGGCCCAGGCGCTCCGGCCCGAGCACCTCCCGGTCTTCGACTGCGCCTTCCGGCCGGCGCGCGGCAGCCGGTCGATCCATCCGCTCGGCCACATCCGGATGATGGCCGCGGTGCAGCCGTTCATCTCGGGGGCGATCTCGAAGACGATCAACGTCCCCGAGCAGGCGACCGTGGAAGACATCGAGGAGGCGTACGTCGAGTCCTGGCGCCTCGGCTTGAAGGCGGTCGCGATCTACCGCGACGGCTGCAAGAAGACGCAGCCGCTCAACACCGTGAAGCCCGGCGCGCAGCGCGCCGACGCCGACAGGGGCGAGGTGAAGGCGGCGGCACCGGAGCCGGCCAGGCGGATCACGGGAGGGGCGGAGGGGAAGCCGGAGCCGGTCAGGCGGCGGCTTCCAACCAACCGACATGCCCTCTGCCACAAGTTCGACATCGCCGGCCACGAGGGCTACATCCACGTCGGCTTCCACGAGGACGGCACGCCCGGCGAGATCTTCATCAAGATGGCCAAGGAGGGAAGCACGATCTCCGGCCTGATGGATACGATCGGCGTCCTCACCTCGATGGCGCTGCAGTACGGCGTGCCGCTCGAGGTGCTGGTTTCCAAGTTCAGCCACGTGCGCTTCGAGCCGTCGGGCTTCACCAAGAACCCGGACATCCCGATCGCGAAGTCTCTCATCGACTACATCTTCCGCTTCCTCGGCACTCGGTTTCTGGGCGCCGAGCAGCGCGTGGCGATCGGCCTGGCCGAGCGCCCCGAGCCGGCGCCGGTGACGACGCCGGCGGTGACGGCGACCTCCACCCGGGCCCCGCTCGCCTTCAGCCCGCAGGCGGATGCGCCGAGCTGTCCGGACTGCGGGTCGCTGATGATCCGCAACGGCTCCTGTTACAAGTGCCTCAACTGCGGCGCGACGAGCGGCTGCTCGTAGCCGCGGCGGCTTCGATGTGTGGAGGCGGCGGCGGAGTGGTGGGGCGGTAGGCCTCCTCGGCGGGGTGGTGGTCCGCGGGGCGGACGCGGGGCGCCTTTCGAGGCGCCCCGCGGCGGCGGGCGGCTTGACAGCGTGAGAACCGCTTCTATAAGAGGCCGCAGCCGGCCGGATTCGAGCCCGCACGCCCGTCGACGAGGAGCCACCGATGGCGGAAACCCTGAAGTTCACCGAGGACCACCTGTGGGTGCGCGTGGAGGGGAACCGCGCGCACCTTGGGATCTCGGAGTACGGTCAGGCCGACCTCGGCGAGGTAATCGCGGTGGAGCTGCCCGACGTCGGCGATGAGCTCGAGAAGGGCGAGCCCTTCGGCGAGATCGAGTCCGTGCGCACCGTCTCCGAGCTGCTCGCGCCGCTGAGCGGCACGGTCGTCGCGACCAACACCGAGCTCGACGACCACCCGGCGATCGTCAACGAGGATCCCTACCACGAGGGCTGGCTCGTGGAGGTCGAGATGACGGACGAGGCGGAGCTCGAGGACCTGATGGATGCCGACGAGTACGAAGAGTACGCCGCCGGCGAAGAGGAGAGCTGAGGCCTAGCGTCGCTGGCGGCCGTCGCGCGACGAGCTGCGGAAGCGATAGACGATCTCGCCAGGCTTGACGAGCCCGAGCTGCCGGCGGGCGAGCTCCTCGAGGTAGAGGTCGTCGTCCTTGAGTCGCGCGAGGTCCTCGCGGAGCCGCGCGTTCTCTTCGAGCAGCGCGAACGCCGTCCGCCCCAGGTCCTGCCGCTCGGCGCGCAGCCGGAGGAGATGCGGGACGCCGTGCTCGCCGATCAGAGCCGACACCGTCACCGTGGCGATGGCCAGCAGCAGCACCGCGCTCAGCACTCGCCCGCTCGCCATCCGCACCGCGAAGAGTGGTAACGGAAAGCGTGCACGGAGGCAACGGCGAAGAAGTAGAACGTCCTGCTACTCCCCGCTGTCCGAGAGAGGGGAACGCCATTCTAGGGTCGGGATGATCGAGCGCGGACGCCGAGCGCCGGTTTAAAAAAAAATTTCCAAAACGGCGGTCGTCTATTGACTCTTGCGCCGACGCACCTCTATACTTCGTGCCGTGGTGGTTGAGGTGTGGAGTGGCTTCTCGCCTGAGAGAGGGACGGAAGGGAACGTTCTCGATTCCAACAGGAGGTAACCATGGCGGCAAAGAAGAAGGCGAAGAAGGCGAAGAAGAAGAGCAAGGCGAAGAAAAAGGCCCCCTCGAAGAAGAAGGGGTCGAAGAAGAAGTAGTGAGCGCGTTGGCTGCATCCGATCCGCAGTTGCTAGGCACGTAAGACCCAAGGATTTCATCTCAGGCGAGAATGGGCCCGTTGGCCGGGCCCACGGAAAGGCCCTTCGAGTCACGAAGGGCCTTTTTCGTTGGAGCGCCAAAGGCTCGCCCATGCTGAGCGCCGACATCGTCCGCCCCGAGAGCGCGCGCTACACGACGTCGCTCCTCTGCATTCCCGGCCTCTGGGCGGGGCCTGACGTCTGGCGCGCCTTCGCGGGCTACCTGGCGCACCGGGGCTGGGAGAGCCACCTGCTCGACGTGCGGGCGCTCGATGCGGGCGTCGCGGAGCGAGCGGCCGCCGTGGCGGCGCATGCGGCGGCGCTGCCCACCCCGCCCGTGCTGCTCGGCCACGACCTGGGAAGCCTGGTCGCCCTCGCCGCCGCGGCGCGCACCCGGACCGCCGCCGTGGTGCTCCTGGCCCCGCTCGTGCCGGGCAGCGCCCCGGCCCGTGCCCTCGCGCTCCGGCCGGGGACCTTCCTGCAGCTCCTGCTCGCGCGGCCGGTGCCGCCGCCGGGCGTCCGCGCGGCGGCGCCGCTGTGCGGCGAGCTCGCGGCGCCGCTCGGCCGCGCCGTCGTCGCGAGCCTCGCCCCGGAGAGCCCGCGCGTGCTGCGCGAGGTGGTGCGGCCGCGAACGCCGCCGGCCGCCGTCGCCGGCGTCCCCGCGCTCGTCGTCACGGGCGACCGCGACCCGCTGCTGCCCGCGCCGGCGGCTGCCGCCTTCGCCCGCGCTCTCGGCGCGGAGCATCAGTCGCTCGACGGCGCCGGTCACTGGCTGTTCGCGGGTCCCGCCTGGCAGCGCGGCGTCGGGCTCGTGCACCGCTGGATCATCCAGCGGCTGGGCGAGCCGCTGCTCGAGCGCTACGCCGAGGCGATGACCGAGCGCGAGGAGGACCGCTGACTCGCTAGGCTAGTCAGGAGCTCGACTCGAGATGGAATCTCCGCGCGCGCCGCGCGCGCGGCCGAGCGCAGCGAGCGGGGAGTGAGGACCCGGCGGGCTCCGCCCGCCGGGGCGAGGGGCGGGAAGCCCCTCGCTGATCTAGGTTGCCTTGGGCTCGAGGAACGTGTGCAGGCCGCACTCCGTCTTGGCCTGCCCGGCCCAGCGGCCGCTCCGCTCGTCGCCGCCGGCGAGCGGCGGCCGCGTGCACGGCGCGCAGCCGATGCTCGTGTACCCCTGCTCGAAGAGCGGATGGGTGGGGATACCGTGACGCTCGAGGTAGTAGAACGTGTCCTTCGACGTCCACGACGCCAGCGGGTTCACCTTGTAGAGGGCGCCCTGCTGGAGCTCCTCGACGATCGGGATCGCTGCCCGCGTCGACGCCTGATCCCGCCGCCGACCGTTGACCCAGGCACGCACGCTCGGGAGATAGCGCTTGAGCGGCTCGACCTTGTTGATGTGGCAGCAGAGGTCCGGGTTGCGCGCGTAGAGGTCGAGGCCGTAGCGCGCGGCGAACTCGGGGCGCGGCATGATCGGCTCGAGCTCGACGAGCCGGAGTCCCAGGCGGCGCACGATCTCGTCACGGTAGGCGAGGGTCTCGGGGAAGTGGAACCCCGTGTTGATGAACACGATCGGCGCCTCGGGGGCGATCGCATGCAGCATGTGGGCGAGGACGACGCCGTCGTGCTGGAAGGAGCAGGTGAGCATCACGTCGGGCCGAAAGCGCTCCCACGCCCACGCGAGAATCCCTTCCGGAGTCGCATGCTCGAGCTCGCGGTTCCACTCGGTGACCGACACGTTGCGACCGTAACACAGGGGTATGGCACGGGCAACGCAGCCCGACGTCTCTCGCATCAGCGCGCTCCACTTTGACACGGCTCGACGGGGCTGTTAGCCCTCGATGGATGAACGCCTACATCATCGACGCCTGCCGGACGCCCCGCGGTCGCCGTGGCGCCGGCCTTGCCGGTGTGCACCCGATCGACCTCTGCACCGTGCCGATGCACGCCATCGTGGCGCGCACCGGCGTGGATGCGACCCGCATCGACGACGCGATCATCGGCTGCGTCACCGAGACGGGCGAGCAGGGCGCCTGCGTCGCGCGCGCCGCGGTGCTGGCCGCCGGCTGGCCGATCGAGATCGCCGGCGTCAGCCTGAACCGCTTCTGCGGCTCGGGCCAGACGGCCGTCAACCTGGCGGCGCAGGGGGCGGCGTCGGGCGCCTACGACCTGGTCTACGCGGGCGGCGTCGAGAGCATGAGCCGCTGCCCGATGGGCTCGGACATGGGCCCGCTGCCGCCGAGCCTGACCGAGCGCTACAACCTCGTGCCGCAGGGCATCTCGGCCGAGATGATCGCCGAGCGCTGGAACTACTCGCGCGAGCAGCTCGACCGCTATGCCCTCGAGAGCCAGCGCCGCGCCTGGCAGGCGATCCAGGAGGGCCGCTTCGAGAAGAGCCTCGTCCCGGTCGCGGACGCGCCGCAGCCGGACGGCTCCCGCAAGACCGTGAAGGTCGACGAGCACCCCCGGCCGCAGACGACGCTCGAGGGGCTCATGGCGCTCAAGCCCTCGTTCAAGGCCGACGGCAAGATCCACGCCGGCAACTCGAGCGGGATCGTCGACGGCGCGGCCGGCGTGCTCATCGCCTCCGGCCGCGGCGTCGACGAGCTCGGCCTTACGCCGCGGGCGCGCATCGTCGACACCGTCATCGTCGGCTCCGAGCCCGTGATCATGCTGACCGGCCCCATCCCGGCCACCGAGAAGATCCTCCGCCGCACGGGCATGACGATCGCCGACGTGGATCTGGTCGAGATCAACGAGGCATTCGCGCCCGTGCCGATGATCACCATGCAGGAGGTCGGCATCCCGCCCGAGAAAGTGAACGTGAACGGCGGCGCGATCGCCCTGGGCCATCCGCTCGGCGCAACGGGCGCCATGCTGATCGGCACGCTGCTCGACGAGCTCGAGCGCCAGGACAAGACCGTCGGCCTGTGCACCATGTGCATCGGCTACGGCATGGGCATCGCGACGATCATCGAGCGGGTGTAGGTCGTCGCTGTAGTCGCGCGGCGGCGGGCGGGGCCGGGGGCCGGCGCTCCGCGCTCTCGCCGGTCATCGACGCCGCGGCCACGGGCCCACCGCGTGTCCGGCTCGAGAGGTCGCGGCGGCCCCCGGCCCCGCCCACCGCCGCGGGTCACGACAACGCCGGCCCCCGCTCGATACTCCTCTACTGGAGACGAGTGGAGATGTCCTCGAAGCGCAGCCTGCACGTGCGAAGGGCCGCGAGACCCGAGCCCCGGGCGGGGGTGGCCCCCGCCGCGATCTCTCGAGCCGGACGCGCAGGTCGGCCCTGGTCGAGGCGTCGATGACCGGCGAGAAGGTGAGCGGAGTGAGCTCGCCCGCATCACCAAGCTAACTGTGAACTGTGGCATGCCGCTGGTCGCGAAGAGCAATGAGATCTTCGCGCGAGATCCGGAAGTCTTAGCGGGCAGCAAAGAGGCGTACCTCACCTCAGAGATCCAGTGGATCTTGGGTGGATCTAAAAACCGTAGTAAATACAATGGGTTAGGCTTGCACCGTCTCGGACCCCATGTTACGGTTAGGCCGTCTCGGTGATCAGCGCAACCTTCTAGCAAGAAAGAGGGCCAGCGATGGCGGAAAAGGCGAACCCATTTCGCGACGCGCTCTACGATGCGTTAGGGAGGAGAGGAGTCCGTTGGGTGCGGGACTTTGGCGGGGGGCGGCACGCCGAACTCTACACGCGCGAGGATCGGTGGCTTGCTCTCCTTGTCCAAAAGACCCTGTCCGCCCAGCCCTGGTGGAACATTCCGCACTACTTCGAAGAGCTACACGCGCTAGAACAAGAGCATCCGGCATACCTGGTCGTCGAAGTCTTCCAAGACGACCCGCAGGGTGGCACCGTGCTCACCGGAAAGGAGCTTGAGCCGCTGTTCATGGCGGGCTCCGCAGACCGCTTCAGAAATGTGAAGGTGCTGCCGAGCGATCTCAGCGCCGGAACATACCTCAGGGGAGCCGAGCGTATGGCGGACTTCATCCAGGCGCTTCTGACCGAGCTTCCGCCGGAACCAGGGCTTACACCCACCCAGCTCATTCCTGCGTCGCCACGCCGCCGGCGGCGCAGTCGATGGATGCGGGAGCTCTTCGGGGAAGAGGATAGCCAGAGCCTCGATCTCCGAGACAAGGATTGAAGGAGCCGACGTGATGCTCGCGACGCCGTCCTCTACTGGAGACGAGTGGAGATGTCCTCGAAGCGCCGCCTGCACGTGCGAAGGGCCGCGAGGCCCGAGCCCCGGGCGGGGGTGGCCCCCGCCGCGATCTCTCGAGCCGGACGCGCAGCTCGGCCGTGGTCGAGGCGAGAATAACCGGCGAGAGCGTGAGCGGAGGGGGCCACC
This sequence comes from Deltaproteobacteria bacterium, assembly GCA_005888095.1. Taxonomy (GTDB): domain Bacteria; phylum Desulfobacterota; class Binatia; order DP-6; family DP-6; genus DP-3. Next base: position 43,160 of record VBKF01000140.1, read on the forward strand.
CCCGCCCGGGGCGAGCGTCCTACAGCCCCTACGCGACGTGCAGGCTGCGCTTCGGGACGTCCCGCATGAGGATGTCGTCGGGCGACTCGCTGGGCTCGGCGCGCGTCAGGCGCTCGACGCCCTCGCGGACCTCCCGGCGGGTCATCTGGATCCCGTAGCTCTGCAGGATCTGGCGCATCAGCTCGTAGTGCGTCTCGATCGACTGCGTGACCGAGAGATAGCCGTGGGCACCGGCGCTGCGGCTGGCCCAGAAGTCGAGCGCCGCCATCTTGAAGAACGCGAGGTCCGTCTCGGCGGGCTCGAGCAGGATGATGTCGCCCTGGAAATTCGGGTCGTCCTGGTACTGCCGGATGCCGAGCTGCAGCCGCGAGTGGAGCAGCGTGCGCAGCACCTGGTTGAGGACCACGAGCATGCCCTGGTCCGCCAGCGGCTTGCCCTCGATCGTGTACTCGTGCCGCTCGGGATTGTAGCGGCGCGCCACCCGGTTCGAGAACGGGCGGAACGGGTTGTAGCAGATGACGAGGTCGGCGCCGTGTTCGATCGCCGTGTCGAGGTTCGCCGTCCGGCGCACGCCGCCGTCGACGTAGTCGACGCCCTTGATGCGGGCCGGCTTGTAGAAGCCGGGGAGCGCGGTCGACGCCTGCACGGCCTCGGAGATGGTGAGCGAGGTGTCCTCGTCGTGCCCGAACACGACGCGCTCGGCGGTGTCCAGGTTCATGGCGACGATGTAGAGCTCGACGCCGCGCAGCCGGTGCAACACCCGGAAGTCGTTGGAGAGGCCGCGCCGCTCGATGTTGTGGCGGAGGTAGCGCTCGAGCGACGAGTTGTCGAAGAGGCCCGACGGCAGATACGCGAGCGGGAAGGGGAACTCGCGCGCGGAGCCGATGGCGTCGATCAGCGGCTTCACGCACTCGACCATGTTGCCGAGCGATGGCTGGCGGCGGCACTGCTCGAGCGGTTCCTTCAGCTGGCTCACCAGCTCGGGCGTGCGCGAGATGAAGCCGTAGAGGAGGCCGGGAACGTAGGTGGCGAGGTCGACCACGAACTCGAGGGGCTTCCGCACGAACTCGGAGACGTTCAGACGGTAGAACTCGAGCGCGCTCAGCTGGGTGAAGTCCTCCGAGGTGCCGTCGATCGAGCGGAGCATCTCCACCGGGGTGACACCGCCGGCGAGCGGTGCGGCCAGGAAGGCCCCCGCCGACAGCCCGACGTAGATGTCAAAGTCGGTCGTCTTGCGGTTGACGAGGAAGTCGTCGAGCGCCTTCAGGCCGCCGAGCTTGTAGGCCCCGCCCGTGACTGCCCCGCCCGCCAGGACGAGAGCTATCCGCGGGTCTCGCTTCCGCGTCCAGAGGTCGCTCTTGTGAACGATGGTGAGCCCCATGTGCCCTCACTACTGCCGGAATTGCCGCATTCCTTGTCCGGCTGTCTACACCCACCTCGGCCAGCAATCATTATGCCAGCCCCCACCTTGGTGCGCTCGCGTGACTTCCTGGACCCCCCTGAGGCCATGGCGCGCTGCAGCAATCGCCTACTAGGCCGCGGCGTACAAGTCAAGAAAACCGAGACAGCCTCTTGGGGCATCCCCGCACATGCGCGCGCTTCCGACGGCCGATTTCGTGCAGCCGCCCCACATCTGGCCCGGCTGCGCGATAGAGGTTGTTTCGGGGTGTTTCAGAAGCGGAAAGGGGCGGTGCGGAGAGTCAGATCGGCAGCAGCGAGCGCCCGGGGGGTGTCGATGTTGACCCAGCGGGCCGGGGTCAGAAAACCGTAAACCGACATCCCGGCGGCCAACAGCTTGACATAGGTGGTGCGGATCACGCTGTAGGCCGCGTCGGGTTCCATCCACCCGAAGATATCCGGCTCGAACACGTGGAGGCCGGGGAACATGAAGCCGCGGAAGGTTCCCTCGACCCCGGGCGGCAGCCCGACGACACGCCGCACCCGGTCCTCGGCATCGAGCTCGATGAGGCCGTAGCGCGCGGCTTCCGGGTCGGGTCGCACCACCATCGTCGCCAGGGCGCCGCGGGCCCGATGGAAGGCGACGACGTCCTCCAGGTGGAGCTCGAGGAGGCTGTCGCCGTTCACCACCACGAACGGCTCCCCCCCGAGCAATGGCTCGGCACGCTTGATGCCGCCGCCCGTGTCGAGGATCGGATCCTCCCAGGAGTATTGGATGCGGAGCCCGAAGCGACGACCGTCACCGAGGCGCTCCTCGATCGCGTGGCCCAGGTGATGGAGGTTGATCACCACCTCGCGGATGCCGCCGGCGTGCAGGAACTCCAGGATGTGCTCGAGCAGCGGCCGCCCCGCGACCGGGAGGAGCGGCTTCGGCGTCGTGTCGGTGAGCGGCGCGAGGCGCGTCCCCCGCCCCGCGGCGAGCACCATGGCGCGACGGATCACGCCGGCCGCTCCTCGCCGAGCTCCGGCACCCAGGCGCCGACCCGCGCGGCTGCCGTCGCCAGCGCGGGCTCGGCGCGGAGCATCCGGCGCGCGACGCCGTAGACCGCCGGCAGGTAGGCGAGGTAGCCGGGCTTCCCCTTGACGCGTTCGAGGAAGTAGAACCGACCGATCACCTTGAGCGCCCGCTGCAGCGCGCACCGGCGGTAGCGCTCGGCGAAGCCCGGGGCCACGGGCACGCCGGCGGCCGCTCGACCCTCGACGAATCGCTCGGTGAGCGACGCCTCGAGCGCCGGGGGGACGAGCTCCGCGGTGGTGCGGTCGGTCAGGAGCGAAGCCAGGTCGTAGGCGTCGGGGGCGAGGAGCGCGTCCTGGAAGTCCAGGATCCTGAGCCGGCCATCCTGCACGTGGAGGTTCCAGGCGTGGAAGTCGCGATGCGCGAGCACCGGTGTGGCGCGCTCGAACGGCTCGGCGAGCGGCGCCAGCGCCTCGAGGAGCGCCGCGCGCTCGGCGGCGGGGAGCCGGTGCCCGTGGCGGGTCTCGATGCCGTGCTCGACGAAGTGCTCGAGCTCCCAGCGTGCCAGCCGGCCGTCGAACCGCTGGCGGAACGCGTAGCAGGCGGGCGCGGGACGCTGCGCGCCCGCGGCCTGGAGCGCAACCAGCAGGTCGACCGCCGCGCCGAACAATTCGGACACGCGCGCCGCGTCGGCGCGCGCCGCGGCCCAGAGCGTGGTGTCGCCGACATCCTCGAGGAGCAGGAAGGTGGGGGTCTGATGATAGACGGCAGGGACCGGGAGGCCGCAGCCGCCGAGATAGCGGCCGACGTTGACGAACGGCAGCTCGTCGCCGCCCGCCACGCCGCCGATCTCCTCCGAGCCGAGCGGCAGGCGATCGGCGCCGAGCAGCATCGCGACCGCCGTCGGCGCCTCGGCGGCGCCGGCCAGCCGCAGGCGCACGTAGCGCCGGGTGGACGCGTCGCCCGCGAGCGGCTCGGCGGCGACGATGCGGGCGCCCGCGCCGAACGCCGCCCGCACGGCCGGCGCGAGCGCCTCGAGCGGCATCGGTTCCGACATCGCCCGAAGAGGCGCGTACCAGAGCATCGGCGCGGAGTCAAAAGACGCGAGCTCGTCCTTGACAGCCCTGGTGGATTGCCATTAGTTGGCCTTTCCGACCTGGAGCTGGCGATGAAGTTCCAGTACGTTCCCGTGCTGATCGCGTTCGGGATCGGGGGGCTGGTGGTGGCGGTGTTCATCGCCGCCGGCATGTTCCTCGGGCCACGCCGCAGCTCGCCCGTCAAGACCACCGCGTTCGAGTGCGGCAATCCCCCGAGCGGTCCTGCGTGGGGCCGCTTCTCGGTGAAGTTCTACCTCACCGCCATCCTCTTCATCGTGTTCGACGTCGAGGTGGTGTTCATGTACCCGTGGGCGGTCCTCTTCCGTCCGCTCGGCGTCTTCGGCTTCGTCGAGATGAGCGTCTTCATCCTCGTGCTCGCGCTCGGGCTCGTCTACGTGTGGCGCAAGGGCGCGCTCGAGTGGGACTGACGGCGCGCGCGACGCGCCGATCGCTGCATGACCCAAGCGGACCTACTTGATCGGCTGCCCGCGATCCTCCCCGCCAGCGCGCTCCAGGGGGGCGAGCTCGTCCGCGGGCAGGCCATCGCCCGGGTCGACCGCGCCGTGATCCGGGAGGCGCTCGCGGCGCTCCGCGACCATCCCGAGACGCGCTTCGACATGCTCACGGATCTGACCGTCGTCGACTACCTGGGGCGCGCGCCGCGCTTCGAGGTGGTCTACCAGCTCTACTCGCTCGGCCGGAACCACCGCCTCCGCGTGAAGGCGGCGGTCCCGGAAGAGGATCCGCTCGTCCCCTCCGTCTCGTCGCTCTGGAAGGCCGCGCTCTGGGCCGAGCGCGAGGCGTGGGACATGTTCGGCATCCGTTTCGCCGGGCACCCCGACCTGCGGCGCATCCTCATGTACCCGGAGTTCGAGGGCCACCCGCTGCGCAAGGACTACCCCCTCATGCGCCGCCAGCCGCTGGTGCCCGAGCGCGATCCGCTCGAGCGGCCGTGGTCCCCGCGGGCATGAGCGTGAGCGAAGAATACTGATGAGCGTGAGCGAAGAATACTGATGAGCGTGAGCGAAGAATACTGATGAGCGCGGCGCGGGCGCCGGGAGCGGTGACACCGGAGCGCGTTGTCGAGGCCGATCCGACGTCGGAGGTGATGGCGCTCCAGATGGGGCCGTCGCACCCCGCGTCGCATGGCACCATCAAGTTCAACCTCCGGCTCGACGGCGAGACGATCCTCGACGTCGACGTCGAGATCGGCTACCTCCACCGCGGTTTCGAGAAAATGTGCGAGCAGGGGACGTGGAACCACGTCTTCCCCTACGCCGATCGGCTGAACTACGCCTCCCCGCTGCTCAACAACGTGGGCTTCGCGCTCGCGGTCGAGCAGCTCGCCGGCATCACGGCGCCCGAGCGCTGCCAGTACATCCGGGTGATCACCGGCGAGATGTCGCGCGTCACCGACCACCTCACCTGTCTCGGCATGGCGGCCAACGAGATCGGCGCGATCTCGGCCGGCTTCTACATGCTCGAGGCGCGCGAGTTCCTCTACGACCTGGTCGAGGCGGTCACCGGGGCGCGGCTCACCGTGACCTACTGCCGGCTCGGCGGGGTCGTGAAGGACCTGCCCGCCGACATGGCCGAGCGCACGCGCTTCGCGCTCAAGCAGATCCGCCGCGTCCTCGCCGACTGCGACCGGCTCCTGTCCCGCAACCGCATCTTCGTCGATCGCATGGTCGGCGTCGGGAAGCTCGCGCAGGCCGACGCGATCTCGTGGGGCCTCACCGGCCCGCTGCTGCGCGCCACCGGCGTGCCGTACGACGTGCGCAAGGCCGAGCCCTACCTCGTCTACGACCGGATGGACTTCGAGGTGCCGACCGGCACGTCGGGCGACAACTACGATCGCTTCATGGTGCGCTTCGCCGAGCTGGAGCAGAGCATGCGCATCATCGAGCAGGCGCTCGCCCGCATCCCCCCCGGACCGATCCTGGCCGACGACCCGCGCTTCGTGCTGCCGCCGAAGCAGGAGGTCTACACGACCATCGAGGGGCTCATGAACCACTTCAAGCTCGTCATGGAGGGCCAGAAGGTGCCCGCCGGCGAGGTCTACGTGGCCACCGAGGGGGGCAACGGCGAGCTCGGCTTCTACCTGGTGAGCGACGGCAGCGGCCGGCCCTACCGCGTCCGCGTGCGACCTCCCTGCTTCTACGGGATGGCGGCGCTCGGCGAGATGCTGCGCGGGCACATGGTGGCGGACATCATCACCACCTTCGGCCAGGTCAACATGATCGGGGGCGAGTGTGACCGCTGAGGGCCCGCGCTTCTCCGACGCCGTCCTCGTCGAGTACCGGGCGATCCTCGCCCGCTACCCCGAGCGCCGCGCGGCCCTGCTGCCGACGCTCTGGCTCGCGCAGCGCGAGTTCGGGTGGCTCTCGCTGCCGGTCCTCGAGTACGTGGCCGAGCTGATGGAGCTGCCGCTCGCGTGGGTGACCGCCACCGCGTCGTTCTACACCATGTACTGGAAGCAGCCCCCGGGCCGCTGGCACCTCCAGGTCTGCCGCAACCTGCCGTGCGCGCTGCGCGGGGCGGACGACGTCCGGGCCGCGCTCGAACAGCGCCTCGGCATCTGTCCCGGCGAGAAGACCGCGGACGGACGGTTCTCGCTCGAGGAGGTCGAGTGCCTCGCGTCCTGCGACACGGCGCCCGTGCTCCAGGTCAACAACTCGGAGTACCACGAGAACCTGACCGTCGAGCGGACGCTCGCCCTGATCGAGCGCCTGGCCAGCACCTAGCGTGACGCCCGACGTCGCCATCGCGGCGGCGAAGGTCCTCTTCGCCCTCTTCCTCGCGCTCCAGGTGATGGGCCTGGGGGTGTTCTTCGAGCGCAAGGTGAGCGCGCTGATCCAGGACCGGATCGGCGCCAACCGCGCCGCCATCTTCGGCTTTGCCGGGCTCGGCCTGGTGAACACGCTGGTCGCCGACCCGATCAAGTTCCTCCTGAAGGAGGACATCACGCCGGCCGAGGCCGACCGGCTGCTCCACTTCCTGGCGCCGTGCGCGAGCCTCGTGCCCGCGCTCGCCACCTTCGCCGTGGTGCCGTTCGGCGACGTGCTCGAGGTGGGCGGGCGCGTGATCAACCTGCAGGGGGCGGAGCTGAGCGTCGGCCTCCTCTTCGTGCTCGCGATGGCGTCGCTCGGCGTGTACGGCGTGGTGCTGGGCGGCTGGGCGTCGAACAACCGCTGGTCGCTGCTCGGCGGCATCCGCGGCTCGGCGCAGATGATCTCCTACGAGATCGCCATGGGGCTCGCGCTGATCGGCGTCGTCCTCACCTACAACACGCTCGACCTCCAGGAGATCGCGCGCGCCCAGGGCCGCCTCGTGTGGGGATGGCTGCCCGCCTGGGGCATCCTCTACCAGCCGCTCGCCTTCATCATCTTCCTCGTCGCCGGCGTCGCGGAGAGCAAGCGCATCCCTTTCGACCTCCCGGAGAGCGAGTCCGAGCTGGTGAGCGGGTACTTCACCGAGTACTCCGGCGCCAAGCACCTGATGTTCATGATGAGCGACTTCGTCGAGGTCGTGCTCGTCGCCGCCCTCGTGACGACGCTCTTCTTCGGCGGGTGGCAGGTCCCGTATCTCGGGCGCGACGGCTTCCACTTCCCCGGCGGCGCGACCCTCGGGCTGCCGTCGCTCGCCGTCGTCGTCCTCCAGGTCACGGCCTTCGCGCTGAAGGTGATCGCCTTCACCTGGCTCCAGATCGTCATCCGCTGGACGCTCCCGCGCTTTCGCTACGACCAGCTCATGCGGCTCGGGTGGCAGGGCTTGCTGCCGCTCTCGCTCGCCAACGTGATGATCTCGGCACTGGTCGTGCTGCTCGTGGAGCGGGGCGCGTGAGCGCGCTCATCTTCCTCCTCCTGGCCGCGCTGGTCCTGGCGGCGGCGCTGACGGTCGTGGTGCACCCGAGCCCGGTCTACAGCGCGTGCGCGCTGGTCGTGACGCTCTTCCTCCTCTCGGTCTTCTTCGTCGCCCTCGATGCGCAGCTCGTCGCGGTGCTCCAGGTGATCGTCTACGCCGGGGCGATCGTCGTGCTCTTCCTCTTCGTCATCATGCTGCTCAACCTGACCCAGACGGAGCCGCGCCCGACGGCCGGCGCGCCGCTGGTCGCCGTCGCCGTGGGGGGCGGCGTCGCCGTCGTGGCGCTGGTGGCCACCGTGCTCCGCCGGGTCGCGCCGCCGGGTACGCCGGTGCTGCCCGCAGGCTTCGGCGACACCGCGGCGCTCGGCCGCCGGCTGTTCACGGCCTATCTGCTGCCCTTCGAGCTGACGTCGGTCCTGCTGCTCGTCGCCATCGTCGGGGCGGTGGGGCTGGCCAAGCGGAGGCCGTGACGTGCCGCCGACGGCGCCCCTCACCTGGTACCTCGGGCTCAGCGCCGTGCTGTTCGCGATCGGCGCCATCGGCGTGCTCATCCGCCGCAACGTCATCGTCATCTTCATGGCGATCGAGCTCATGCTGAACGCCGTCAACCTGACCTTCGTGGCGCTCGCCCGGAGCCTCGGCTCGATGGACGGGCAGGTGATCGTCTTCTTCGTGATGACCGTCGCCGCCGCCGAGGCGGCCGTCGGCCTCGCGATCATCATCGCGCTCTTCCGCAACGGCGAGACGATGAACGCGGACGAGCTGGTGACGCTGCGGTGGTGACGCCGACGACGCTCCTCCGCTGGATCATCCTCCTGCCGGCCGCGGGCGTGCTCTTCCACGTCTTCCTCGGGCGGCGGGCGACGGCGGCCGTGAAGCTCGTCGGCCCGGGGCTCGTGGGCGCGGCGTTCGCGGTGGCCGTGGCGGCCGCGCTCCGGCTCCGCGCGCTGCCCGAGGGCGGGCTCCTCCGCGACCACCTCTACACCTGGATCGCCGCGGGGCCCTTCCGCGCCGAGGCCGCGCTCCGGTTCGACGCACTCTCGGCGGTCATGGCGCTCGTGGTGACGGGCGTCGGCTTTCTCATCCACGTCTACTCGGTCGGCTACATGCACGGCGATCGGGGCTTCGCGCGCTACTTCGCCTACCTGAACCTGTTCACGACCGCGATGCTCATCCTCGTGCTCGCCGACAACCTGCCGCTCCTCTTCGTCGGCTGGGAGGGCGTGGGGCTCTGCTCCTATCTCCTGATCGGCTTCTGGTACGAGAAGACGGAGAACGCCGCGGCGGGGAAGAAGGCCTTCCTCGTGAACCGCATCGGCGACGCGGGCTTCCTCCTCGGCCTCTTTCTCCTCGCGTGGACGCTCGGCCGCCACGGCTACTGGACCCTCGACTTCGCGGCGATCGAGCGTCACCTGGACGTTCTCGCGACGGCGACCGTCGGCGGCTGGCCGGTGCCGCTCGTGGTCGGCCTCCTCCTCTTCGTCGGTGCGACGGGGAAGTCGGCCCAGATCCCCCTCTACGTCTGGCTGCCCGACGCCATGGCGGGCCCGACGCCCGTCTCCGCGCTCATCCACGCCGCCACCATGGTCACGGCGGGTGTCTACATGATCGCGCGCCTGCACGCCGTCTATGCGCTGGCGCCCGCCGCGCTCACGGTCGTGGCCGTGGTCGGCGCCGCGACCGCGCTCTTCGCCGCGGTCATCGCCACCGCGCAGACCGACATCAAGCGCGTGCTCGCCTACTCGACCGTCAGCCAGCTCGGCTACATGTTCCTCGGCCTCGGCGTCGGCGCGACGGGCGCCGCCATCTTCCACCTGGTGACGCACGCCTTCTTCAAGGCGCTGCTCTTCCTGGGCGCCGGGAGTGTGATCCACGGCCTCGGCGGCGAGCAGGACATGCGCCGCATGGGGGCTCTCCGGACGCGCCTGCCGGTCACGTTCTGGACGATGACCGCGGCCGCGCTGGCCATCGCCGGCGTGCCGCCGCTCTCGGGCTTCTTCAGCAAGGACGAGATCTTATACAGCGCGTTCGCTGGCGCGAACGCGCGGCCCATCCTCGGCGTCGTCGGCCTCGTCGCGGCGGCGCTCACCGCCTACTACACGGGGCGGCTCGTCTGCCTGACCTTCCTCGGGGAATCGCGCGTGTCGCCCGAGGCCGCGCACCACCTCCACGAATCGCCGCCGGTGATGACCGTGCCCCTCGCCGTGCTGGCGGTCGGCGCCGTCGTCGGGGGCTTCCTCCCCGTGCCGGCGCTCCTCGGTCACACGGGCGAAGGAGGACCACCCCTGGCGCTCATGGCGCTCGCCACCGGGCTCGCTGCAGGCGGCCTCTGGCTCGCGTACCAGCTCCACGTCGTCCGCCCAGACGTCCCCGAAGCGATCGCGGCGCGCCTCGGCGGCTTCTATGGGCTCGTGCGCGACAAGTTCCGCGTCGACGAGCTCTACGACGCGCTCGTCGTCCGGCCGCTGTTCGCGGCCGCCGACCTCGGGGCGCGCGGCATCGACCCGAAGCTCATCGACGGCGTCGTGAACGGCACGGGCGTGCTCGTGGCCGCGACGAGCGGGCTCTGGCGCCGGGTCCAGACCGGCAACGTCCAGCACTACGCGCTCTCCTTCCTGATCGGCGCCCTCCTGCTGCTCGGGTACTACGTCGGGCGCTGATGGCGACGGTGCCGCTGCTCACGCTGCTCGTCTTCGCGCCGCTCGTGGGCGCGGTGCTCCTGGCGCTCCTCCCGCGCGAGCCGCTCGCCGGCGTGCGGCGCGCGGCGCTCGTCTTCTCGCTCGTCCCGTTCGCGCTCTCGCTCTGGATGCTCGGCCGCTTCCGCCCCGGCGAGGCGGAGTTCCAGCTGGTCGAGCGCGCGGCGTGGATCCCCGCCTGGGGCATCGAGTACCGCCTCGGGGTGGACGGCGTGAGCCTCTTCCTCGTCCTCCTGACGGCCTTTCTCACGCCGCTCGTCGTGCTCGCCTCGTGGGGCGACATCCACCGCCGCGTGAAGGAGTTCTTCGCGCTGCTCCTCGTGCTCGAGACCGGCATGCTCGGCACCTTCCTCGCCCTCGACCTCTTCCTCTTCTACGTCTTCTGGGAGGTCATGCTCGTCCCGATGGCGTTCCTGATCGGCGTCTGGGGCGGGCCCCAGCGCGTCTACGCGGCGATCAAGTTTGTCCTCTACACGATGACCGGCAGCCTCCTCATGCTGGTCGGCATCCTCTACCTCGCCTGGCAGGTGAAGGTGCAGACGGGCGCCTTCGCCTTCGGCTACGAACGCTTTCTCGCCCTCCACCTGGGCGCGCGCGAGCAGCTCTACCTGTTCGCGGCCTTCGCCCTGGCCTTCGCCATCAAGGTGCCGCTCTTCCCGTTCCACACCTGGCTTCCCGACGCGCACGTCGAGGCGCCGACCGGCGGCTCGGTGATTCTCGCCGGGGTGCTGCTCAAGATGGGCACGTACGGCTTCCTCCGCTTCGCGATCCCGCTCTTCCCGGCGGCGGTCGCGACCGCGTCGCCCGCCGTCGTGGCGCTCGCCGTCGCGGGCATCGTCTACGGCGCGTTGGTGGCGACGGTGCAGCCCGACCTGAAGAAGCTCGTCGCGTACTCCTCGGTGTCGCACTTGGGCTTCGTGATGCTCGGGCTCTTCGCGCTGACGCCGACGGCGGTGTCGGGCGGCGTCTACCAGATGCTGAACCACGGGCTCTCGACCGGCGCGCTCTTCCTGCTGGTCGGCATGATCTACGAGCGCCGGCACACGCGCATGATCGCCGACTTCGGGGGGCTGTGGACCGCGGTGCCGGTCTATGCCGCCTGCTTCCTCGTCGTCATGCTCGCCTCGGTCGGGCTCCCGGGCCTCAACGGCTTCGTCGGCGAGTTCCTGATCCTGCTCGGCGCCTTCGGCCCGTGGCCCTGGGCGACGGCGGTGGCCACCAGCGGCGTCGTGCTGGGGGCGCTCTACCTCCTCTGGATGTACGAGCGCGTCATCTTCGGGCCGCTCGTCCGCCCGGAGAACGCCGCGCTCGAGGACCTCCGCGGACGCGAGCTCGCCGTGCTCGTGCCGATCATCGCCCTCTGCTTCGTGATGGGCCTCTACCCGGCGCCCTTCCTCAGGCGCATGCAGCCGTCGGTCGACCGCATCCTGGCACGCGTCCAGAGCGTGGAGGCGCCACGGCTCGCGGCCGGGGGACGGCGATGACGCCGATCGACGTCGGCCCCTTCGCCGCCCACTGGGAGGTGGCGCTGCCCGGGCTCCTGGTCGCCGCGACGGCGATGCTGGTCATGGTCGCCGACCTGGTCAGCACCGACCCGGATCGCGAGTCGCTCGCCGGCGTCGCCCTCGTCGGGCTGGCGACGGCGGCGGGGGCGGCGCTCTGGCTGTGGGCGGGCGGGAACGGCGCCGGCGGCTTCGGGGAGACGCTCCGCGCCGACCGCTACGCGCTCTTCTTCGCGCTCCTCCTGATCGCCGCCACGGCCCTCACCATCCTCCTCTCCGTCGACTTCCTCCGCCTGCACGCGCTGCCGGCGGGCGAGTACTACGCGCTCATGCTGCTCTCGACGAGCGGCATGGTGTTCATGGCCGCGGCCAACGACCTGATCGTGATCTTCCTCGCGCTCGAGATCATGTCGGTGGCGGTCTACGTGCTGGTCGGCATGCTCCGGCGCGAGGTCCGCTCGAACGAGGCGTCGCTCAAGTACTTCCTGCTCGGCGCCTTCGCGACCGGGTTCCTGCTCTACGGGATCGCCTTCTTCTACGGCGCCACGGGGAGCACCCGGCTCGACGTCGTGGCGCAGGCGGTCGCACGCGACGGGCTCACGCCCTTCCTGCTCCTCGGTCTCGCCCTCGTTCTGGTCGGCTTCGGGTTCAAGGTGGCGCTCATCCCGTTCCACGTCTGGACGCCCGACGTCTACGAGGGCGCCCCGACGGCGGTGACGGCCTTCATGGCGGTCGGCGTCAAGGCGGCGGCCTTCGCCGCCTTCGCGCGCGTGTTCGCGGGTGCGCTCGTGTCGGTGGCGGCGAGCTGGACGGGCGTCCTCTGGGTGCTCGCGGCGCTCACCATGACGGTCGGCAACGTGGGCGCCGTGACGCAGCGGAACGTCAAGCGGATGCTCGCCTACTCGAGCATCGCGCACGCCGGCTACGCGCTCGTGGGACTCGTGACCGCGACCAAGGCGGGCGAGGCCGCGCTCCTCTACTACCTCGTCGTCTATGCCGTGATGAACCTCGGTGCCTTCGGTGTGCTGATCGCGCTCGGCCGCCGCGGCGAGCCGAACGAGATGCTCCAGGACTTCGCCGGCGTCGGCTTCCGCCAGCCCGTGCTCGGGCTCACGATGGCCGTCTTCATGCTGTCGCTCGCCGGCATCCCGCCCACGGCGGGCTTCGCGGGCAAGTTCTACCTCTTCAGCGCCGCGGTGGACGCCGGCTACGTGGGACTCGCCGTGATCGGCGTGCTGAACAGCGTGATCTCGGTCTACTACTACCTCGGTGTCCTCGTGCAGATGTACATGACCGAGGGCACGCGCCCGATCGACGCCCCGGCGACGCGGCCGTACCTGCTGGCGACGATCCTGTTCGCAGGCGTCGCGACGCTGCTGCTCGGCGTCTTCCCGTCGGGCACCATGGAGCTGGCGCGAGTCTCCGTGGCGTCGCTGCGGTAAGCGCGCGCGTCGGTGTGCGGAAGCAGGGGTGCCGGCTCCGTTCGACCACGTGGGGCAGGTCCGACGGGTGGCGAGTTCGGGACGACCTCGACGGCGACCCGCTGGCGCTGCGGCGGGATCGGGCGTTCGCAGCCGAGCACTACCACTTGATCTGCCCCATTCAAGTCATGCGACGCTCGATCCAGCTTCCGTTGCGCCCTCGGACCTGGGGCGGGGCCCGCGCGGGCGCCGGCCGCCCCGCCGGGGCGCGCCGCCGGGTCCCGCACCGTCGCCGCCCGCCGCACGAGGCGCGGTACCCGGTGCACGGCACCCTCCGCGTCCGGGCGGCGCTACCCTCCCTCCGCGGCGCTGGCGTCTTTCGCGCCGTCAGCGACGCGCTGGCCGCCTCCTCGCGCCGCGGCTTCCGCGTGCTCGAGTTCTCGGTCCAGTCCAACCACATCCACCTGCTCGTCGAGGCCGACGATCGCACCCGGCTCTCGCGCGGACTCCAGGGGCTGAAGATCCGCATCGCGCGGGCGGTGAACGGGACGCTGCATCGCCGGGGGACCTTCTGGGCCGAGCGCTACCATGCCCGGGCGCTGGCGACGCCGCGGGAGGTCCGGACCGCGCTGGTCTATGTGCTGCGAAACGGGCACAGGCACGGCACGTGCCGCCGCGGATTCGATCCGTGCTCGTCGGCGGCATGGTTCACGGGGTGGAAATGCTCGCGGCCTCGGCCCATCTGTCTGGCACCGGTCGTGCGGCCGCAGACGTGGCTCGCGTCGGTCGGGTGGCGCCGACATGGGCTCATCGGAATCGCGGAAGAACCGGTCCCCGCCGGGCGGGTAGCTCGGCGCGGAGCGCTGCCATGGTACGCCGGTCGACCCGCGGGCTGCTTCCCGCTTCCCCGCCGCAGGACGTGCGTCACACCCGCGACGCAGGGTCGAGGCATGCGAGGAGCGCGAGCAGCACGCGGTTCACCGGGACGGGCACGCCCGCACGCGCAGCGGCGCGCACGACGGCGCCGTTGAGGGCATCGTGCTCGAGGCGCCGGCCGCGCCGGTAGTCCTGCAGCATCGAGGTCTCGAAGTCGGGCAACCCCGCGACGCTGTCGGCGAGGACCGCTCCCGTGCGGGTGCGCCGGACCGGGATGCCGAGGGCGGTCGCCACCGCGTCGACCTCCTCCATGGCGGTGACGACGAGGTCGCCGCTCGCCGGGTCGGCGAGCACGTCGGCCACGCTCGACTGGGTGAGCGTGGTGACGGCGTTGAACCCGGAGTTCCAGGCGAGCTTCTCCCAGGCGGGGACGAGGATCTCGGAGTGAAGCTGGTTCGGGACCCCGGCGGCGCCGAGCGCCTCGGCGACGCGCCGTGCGCGCGACGTCTCGCGTCCGTCGGGCTCGCCGAAGACGATGGTGCCACGCCCGCTGTACTCGATCGTCGCTGGGGCGACGAGCGCCACGCCGATGCGAGTGAAGGCGATCATGAGAGGCGGGAGGCCGAGCGCGCGGGCGAGGACCTCCTCGTTCTCGATGCCGTTCTGGAGCGAGAGGACGATCGTCTCCGGACCGACGACCGGACGCAGCGCGGCCGCCGCAGCGGCGGTGTCGTACGACTTGACGCAGACGAGCACGAGGTCGGACCGCGGGGCGTGCGCGGGGTCGCCGACGGCGTGCACGGGTGCCAGGTGGAGGGTGCGCTCGGCGAGCCGCACGGTGAGGCCGTCGCGCCGGAGCGCTTCGAGGTTCTCGCCGCGCGCCACGAAGGTCACGTCGTGGCCGCCCTTGGCGAGGCGCGCGCCGAAATAGCCACCGACGGCGCCGGCTCCCAGGACGAGGATCCGCATCAGTCCCCGACCGTCTCCCAGTGGACGTCCCAGAACTCCGGCACGGGCGGCCGGAGCTCCGTGTGGCCACCGAAGCACTCGAAGCTCGGGCGGTGCCGGAGGCGCTCCTCGAGCAAGTGAAGGTACTCCGCGGTCGTCTGGTCCGGCGGCGGCGTGCCGATATCGACCCGGCTCCGCCGGCGGCAGCGCTTGCACGACACGTCCACCCGCATCGGCAGCGACGGTAGGCCGGGGCGCGCAGCCAGGCAACCCGCCGATTCACGGCGCGATGCGCTCGAACCCTTCGCTCTTCACCAACCCTTCGACCCGCCGGCGAATCTCGTCGCGGATCTCGCGTACGCGCTCGGGCGGCTGTCCCTTCGGGTCCGGCAGGTTCCAGTCCTCCCGGCGCAAGCCCGGCACGAACGGGCACGCGTCGCCACACCCCATGGTGACGAGGAGCTCGGCGCCGGCGGCCAGCTCGGCCGTGAGGAGCCGAGGGGTGACGTGGCCGATCTCGATGCCCGCCTCGCGCATTGTGGCCACGACCTCGGGGTGAACGCGCGAGGCCGGGGCGGTGCCGGCCGAGAGGGCCCGCGCCCTCCTGGGATCGGCGAGCGCGTTGAAGAAGGCCGCGGCCATCTGCGAGCGCCCGGCGTTTTCGACGCACGCGAAGATCACGGTCGTCATGGTCGGCGTACCGGGCCGCTCGATCCTGCTAGGGTTGCCGCGGTACCAGGAGAACCTATCACACATTCACCACCACCACGCTCGGCGTTCCGAATTGTGGTGGCAACGGACCATCGTGCTTTGGACTTTGCCCGAATGCGCACCAGTGCGTCACGAACCCGAGCACGAACCTCTGCGAGTGCAGCGGTGCCCCGCTGCCCTGCGGTGTCGTGACGGCGGACGGCATGTGCGGGGGAACGTGTCCTGCCGGGCAGGCATGCCAACTCTACACCCCAACCCTGCCGAACGGCTGCCCGGACTATCCGCGCTGCGCCTGCATCCTCGCGCAGTAGAAACGCGCACCGAGATGGAGCCGGCGGATGTGCGTAGGTCCGATCCAGAATCAGCTAGTCAGCGGCCCCCTCCCCCGACGCAGTGATCCGTGTACAGCTTGCGCTCCTCCGGGGTCATCGGCGGCGGGGCGACGAAGAACAGCGCGAAGGCTTCGCACTTCACGCCTTTGCAGCTCGTTTGGGAATAGAACCAATTCGGTGAGCTCCCCGTCTCCTTGATGGTCCACCACTTGTCGCTCGCCGCCGGGGACGGGCGAATCGGGCACCGCGCGGGCTGCAATGCCAATCCGCGATGGGTCAACGCGGCGAGCACCGTGTCCTCGCCGATCGCCTCACCCTGGTTGCGGAAGTAGACGTTGGTCACCGTCGAGCGTGTCCCGGCGGCCTTGACGGCGACGCGCCGTCCGGCGATCGTCGCCACACCGTCGCGGGAAAACATCGCGCCGCCGGGCAGTGGCGTGGACAGCATCGTCGGTGGCAGGGGTTGCCAGCGAATCTGCTCGACGGCGTCGAGATCCTTCCACATCGAGCCCACGTCCCCTGGCGGGATCAACGCGGCGACGATCTGCGCGAAGGTGTCCTGTGGAGTCTCCGCGTGGACCATCGCGCAGGTCCAGACGAGCATGGCTCGGACGAGGAAGGATCGTCGCACCAGGCGCGCTCGAGGTGCTGTGTCGCGTGCTGGCACGTCCGGAGTACCCTATGGGGTAATCAGGTTCGAGAACGAGGTCTTCGCGTGCGCCGTCTCGGGCTCGTCAATTCCCCGACGCTCGGTCACCAATATCTCCTCCCCGCTCTTCACGAGACGCAGATACCGACTCAGTTCGGCGACGGCTGCCGCGTCCCCTGCGTCCCGAAGTCCACCTTCGGCACCTTCTTCGCCTCCTCCGGCGCCTCGAAGTACTGCTGGGGCTGGAAGCCGAACGCCCGCGCGTAGACCACGGCCGGCACGCTCTTGATGTACGCGTTGTACTCGCGGACCGCGTCGTTGTACCGCATACGCTCGACGGCGATGCGGTTCTCGGTGCCGGCGAGCTCGTCCGAGAGGCGCGCGAACTGCTGGTTGGCCTTGAGATCGGGATAGCGCTCGGCGATGGCGAGGAGTCGCCCGAGGGCGCCCGAGAGCTGGTTGGCGGCCTCGATCCGTTGCTCGCGCGTGCCGCCGGCGATCAGCCGCGCCCGCGCGTCGGCGACCCGGTCGAAGACCTCGCGCTCGTGCGTGGCGTAGCCCTTGGTCACCTCGACGAGGTTGGGGATCAGGTCGTTGCGCCGCTGGAGCTGGTTCTCCACCTGCGCCCACGACGAGTCGACGCGCTCCTTGAGGGTCACGATGGTGTTGTAGCCGCAGCCGCCGAGCAGCGTCGCCAAGAGGACCAGAAGCCTCGCCATGTCTCCTCCTCACCAGCTCCGTCCGGCGCCGCCGCCGCCGAAGCTGCCGCCGCCGAAGCCCCCGAAGCCGCCCCCGCCGCCGCCGAAGCCGCCCCCGAAGCCGCCGAAGGGGCCGACGGGGTAGAAGCCGCCGCGCCGGAAGCGGGCCGGGCCGGTGGACGCCTGATATAGCACGAGCGCTGCGAAGGCGAGGATGATGAGGAGCAGGACCCAGCCCGGGAGCGGGGCCGGGGCCGGAGCACGCGGCCGCGGGGTCCCGGTGAGGACGACGCCGCGCGCGTCGGCGATGCGCGTGGCCAGCGCGGCGACGCCCCGCCACACGCCCTCGTCGATGCGGCCGGCGCGGAAGGCGGGCATGACCTCTCGATCCTCGATCTCGCCGACGAGGCCGTCGGGCAGGATGCCCTCGAGGCCGTAGCCGACCAGGATGCGGAGCTTGCGGTCGCGGGTGGCGACGAGGAAGACGACGCCGGTGTCCTCTCGCTTTCGCCCGGGCTTCCAGGCGTCGGCGATGCGCATGGCGTAGGTGAAGTCGTCGAGGGGCGCCGTCGTGTCGACGGCGACGACGGCGATCTCGGCGCCCGTCTTGTCGCGCAGCTCCTCGTTCAGGCGCTCGATCCGTGCCCGGACGTCGGGGCGGATGACGTGCGGGAGGTCGGTCACGTAGCCCCGCGGCACGGGCACCGGCGGCTCGGCCGCGCGCGCCGCCGTGACGAGCGCCAGGGCGAGGAGCGCGACGAGGCTATGCATCGAGCGCGTCGAGGGCCGCGACGATGCGCTCGACCTCGGCGAGGTAGCCGCCGAACTCCGCGCGCAGCGCGGCGGCGCCGAGCCGGGCTTCGCCGGCGCGGTGGTCGAGGAGCCGCTGCATGACGGGGAGGGGTCCGAGGAGCCGCGCGCCGGCGGCCAGCACCTCGCCGTAGCCGTTCGCCTCCTCGGCGCCGCGCAGCTTGATGAGGTGCCTCAGCACGACGAGGAAGCTCTTCAGCGACTCCACCATGAGCTGCTCGAGCGCGGCCGGCCGTCCCGCCGCGTCGAGGAAGAGCGCGCGCAGCCGGAGAAGCTTGCCCCGGGCCTCGTGCTCGCACTGGCGTCTCAGCGCCGCGCGCTCCACGACGACGGCTGCGAACGGGTCGGCACCGGCGAGCACGCGGTGCTGGCGGCGGATGTCGTCGAGCTCCATGGGGAAGGCGTCGCGCGCCGACTCGAGGTACTCGCGATCGGCGACGAGCGGCAGGGCGAAACGCTTCTTGCGCCACCGGGCGATGACCGGGACGAGCGCCTCGAGCACGTCGGGCGTGACACGCGGCACGACCACGGCGACGTTCAGGTCCGACCGGTGCGTCACCCAGTCGTCGCCCAATGCGCTGCCGTAGAGGACGAGCGACACGAGCCGGTCGCCGAGCGCTGCCTGGACGTCGCGAGTGAAGGCGGCGATCTGCGCCTCGACCGCCGCGTCGGGGCGAGGCATGCGCTGTCCTGATACTGGCGAGGGGCGGGCGCCGCAAGCGACGGTCTATTGACCGAGCGCGCGCGCCCCGTTAGGCGCCGCGCGTGGCGCTCGCCGAGGAGCTTCGTGAAGCCGTCGGCTCGCTCACGGTCTTCGGCCGCTCCGACGCCCGTGCGCGGCCGCAGACGCTTGCCGCGGCGCTCGCGTTCTATCCGGCCGTCGGCCTGCTGCTCGGCCTGGTGGCGAGCGGCGTCGCCTGGGCGGTGGATCAGGGCTGCCCGGGGTTCGCCGGAGCGGCCGGTGTCCTCGTCCTTGCCGCGCTGAGCGGCGCCCGCGTCTCGCGTGCCCTCGCGGCAGCGGGTGCGCTCGGCCTCTCGACGGCGGGGCTCGCGTTCGCGGCCAAGCTGTGGTCGGTCACGGGGCTTCCGGCGCCGGCGCGCACCGCGGCGCTTCTCCTTGCCCCGATGCTCGGCCGCTGGGCGATCGCCGTCCAGTGCTACGGGGGTATGCCCGCCGCGGCCTCCGGGCCTGCGGCGCTCGCGGGCCGAGCACGGTTCCGCGAGTTCGGCATCGCGAGCGTGACCGCCTTCGCCGTGACGCTCGCCGTCGCCGACGCGGCGGGGCTGCTCGTCCTGGTCGCCGCGGCGCTCGCAACGGTGGCGCTGCGCGTCTACGCATACCGCGGTGCCGGCAGGATGACGGAGCGGCTGCTCGCCGCGGCCGCAGAGCTCGTCGAGACGGTGGTGATGGTCGCCTTCGCGCTGCTCGCCTCGCCGCACGAGCCGGGCGCGGCCCTGGCCCGCGGGCCATCTTGACATGGCGCCGGTTCGCGACCATCCCCAGCACGACGGATGGGCTTCTACGCGGACCACATCTTCCCGCGCCTCATGGACTGGACCCTTCGGGGCCCGGTGCACCAGGCCGAGCGGGAGAAGGCTCTCGAGTCCGTCCGCGGTGAGGTGCTGGAGGTGGGGTTCGGCACCGGGCTGAACCTCCGGCACTATCCGCCCGGCGTGACCCGGCTCACGGCCATCGACGTCGCGAAGATGCTCGAGCTCCGGGTCGCGCGGCGCATCGCCGCGGCGCCGTTTCCTGTCGAGCGCGCGCGGCTCAGCGGCGATGAGCTACCGTTTCCCGATGACCGGTTCGATTGCGTGGTGACGACGTTGACCCTCTGCAGCATCAGGGACCCGGTCGCGGCGTTGCGTCAGATCCGCCGCGTCCTGAAACCCGAGGGGACGTACGTGTTCCTCGAGCACGGACGCAGCGACGACGAGCGCGTTGCCCGCCGCCAGGACTTCTTCAACCCCCTCCAGCGACGGGTTGCGTGCGGCTGCAACATCAACCGCCGGATCGACGCGCTCATTCGCGAGGCCGGTCTCGAGGTCCGGAGCCTCGAGCGCTACGTCCTCCGGGGTAATCCCCGGATCATGGCGGAGATGTACCGGGGGACTGCCGGGCGGATGGAGTGATGAGCCTCGAAGAGCTGTCCAAGTGGAGCGGCGAGTCGACGGAGCACCTCCTCGAGTGGCGGTCGCTCGGGCTCGTGGGCGGCGGTCGCGACGACTTCGGCCCCGAGGATGTCGAACGCGCGCGGCTCATTCGCTTCCTCTTGCGCCGCGGGATCCGTCTCGAGGCGATCGTGAAGGTCGACCGTGAGCAGGACCTCCTCGCCTCCCACGTAAGGGCCGCCTTCGCGTCCGGGGTGGGGCGGTCGTACTCCCTGGAGGAAGCGGTCGGCATCGTCAGACTGGACCTCGCGACAGTCCGGAGGTTCTGGCGGTCGATGAGCTTCGGCGCGCAGGGCGAGCGGCTCTACGAGGAGGACGTGCAGGCGCTGAAGACGTTGAAGGTCGCGCTCGACGCGGGGTTTCCGGAGGAGGCCCTGCTGCAGCTGGTACGCGTCTACGCCGACGCCCTCGGGCGCGTCGCGGAGGCAGAGGTCCGCCTCTTTCACTTCTACGTCCACGAGCGGCTGAAGGCGGGGGGACTCGCGGGCCGGGAGCTCATCGAGGCCACCGACGCGTCGGGCGACCGCATGAGACCGATCATCGAGCCCGTGCTGCTGTACTTTCACCAGAAAGGAATGGAGCAGGCGGCGAGGGAAGACGTCCTCCTGCACTGGCAAGAGGAGGCGGGCCTCGAGGGCACGGCGGAAGTGCCGGCGCAGCTGCGGGCAGCGGTGTTCTTCGTCGATCTCTCCAGCTTCACGCCGCTCGCCGAGGCGATGGGCGACGCGGCCGCGGCGGAGGTGCTTGCCCGCTTCTCGCAGCTCGTGCGGGAAGCGGTGAGCCGCTGCGAAGGACGTGTCATCAAACAGATCGGGGATGCCTTCATGCTGGTGTTCTCGGACGCACGCGCCGCAGTCACCTGCGCGCTCGAGATCGAGCAGCGGACGGCGCAGGAGCCCCAGTTCCCAGCCGCGAGGAGCGGCGGTCATTATGGCCCGGTGCTCTACCGCGAGGGCGATTACCTCGGCGTCACCGTGAACGTCGCGGCGCGCCTGGCCGACGAGGCGGGCCGTCATCAGGTGCTGGTGAGCGAAGCGCTCAGGCGGGAGGCCGCCGGCGCGCCGGACGTGGAGTTCGTGCCGCTCGGCAGGCGGCGTCTGAAGGGCGTAGCCGACGAGGTCGAGCTCTTCGAGGCCGTGCGCCGTACGGAGGCCGGGGCAGGCCGGCGCCAGGTCGATCCCGTGTGCGGCATGGAGCTCGGCCCGGGAGAGTCGGCGGCGAGGCTCGTGTTCGACGGGCGCGAGCAGGTGTTCTGCTCGCAGGGGTGCCTGCAGCGCTTCGTCGCGACGCCGGAGCGATACGGGGGATGAGCCCGGCGGCGCTACGGGATTTCCCGCGCTCCCGACGTTCTACCTGCTCGCGCACCAACGGACGAGGGTCTAGCGCACCCACTGGGTTCATCGCGCGGCGGGTGGTACAGCGGGCGCATGCTGACGCTCTACGACGACGTGTTCAGTCCCTACGCGAGGAAGGTGCGCATCGCGCTCTACGAGAAGGGCGTCGCCTTCGAGCGCGTGCGCGCGCTGCACGGCGACTGCAACCGGACCGACTTCCTCCACGTGAACCCCCGCGCGGAAGTGCCGGCGCTCGTCGACGGGGACATCCACCTCTACGACTCGACCGTCATCTGCGAGTACCTGGAGGATTGCTATCCCGCGCCGCCCATCTATCCGCGGGACCCGGCTGCGCGCGCGCAGTGCCGGCTTCTCGAGGACCTCGCGGACACGCAGCTCGACGGCGCGCTCTATGCGGTCGCCATCGTCGAGATGGGGCGAGGCGAAGCGCATCCGGCCATCCACGAGGCCACGGGACGAGACCTTCTTCGCCTCTACGACGAGCTGGAGCGCCGGGCGCGCGAGCCCTTCTTCTGCGGCGACTTCTCCGTCGCGGACATGGCGCTCGCGCCGCACCTCATGGCCGCGATGTTTCTCGGCTTCCCGCTCGACCCGTCACGGCACCCGAAGGTCACGGCGTGGATGGACCGCGTGCAGGCGCGGCCCTCGGTCGCCCGCGACAACGCGGACGTGATGGAGACGCTACAACGGCTCCAAGCCGCGGGACAGCCGGGCTTCGACCCGTACCGGGTGCAGTGGAGAAGCGACCGGCTGGAGTGGGTGATGAAGAACGGCCTCGCCGAGTGGTTCATGGAGGAGGTGCGAGCCGGCCGCGTCTTCTTCCCGCTCTCGCTCGGGTAGAGAGTGCCGCGCAGCGGGGCCGGGATGTACGGTCTTCTCCTCGCGCTCGTCTCCGCCGCGCTCTTCGGCGCTGCGACGCCGGCTGGCAAGGTGCTGCTGGCCGACTTCACCCCCTTTCAGCTCGCCGGGCTTCTCTACGTCGGGGCGGCGCTCGGTGTCGGTCCCATCGCCGCGCTCGACCGTCGGGCCACACCCGGGCTCGACCGCACGAACCGCATGCGTCTCGCGGGCGCGGTGTTGTTCGGTGGCATCGTGGGCCCGGTCCTCCTCCTCTTCGGGCTCCGATTCACGGCCGCGGGGTCCGTCGCCCTGCTGCTGAACTTCGAGATGGCGGCGACGGCGGTGCTCGGGGTGGCGCTCTTCGGCGAGCATCTCGGTGGGCGAGGGTGGCTCGGCGTGGCCGGCGTCGTCGCCGCCGGAGGCGTGCTCGCATGGGCGAGCGGATGGCCGGGAGCGGTCTCCGCGTCGTTGGTCGCGGGTGCGTGCGTCTGCTGGGGGCTCGACAACAACCTGACCGCGCTCATCGACGGCATGTCGCCGAGCCTGACCACGTTCGGGAAGGGCATCATCGCGGGCACGACGAATCTCCTCCTCGGCGCCTGGCTGGCTCCGCTCACCGCTCCGGCGTTCCACGTCGCGGTCGCGCTCGTCGTCGGCGCACTCTGCTACGGCGCGAGCATCGCGCTCTACATCACGGCCGCCCATCACGAGGGCGCCACGCGGACGCAGGCGGTCTTCGCGAGTGCGCCGTTCATCGGCGCCGCGTTGTCGTGGCTCGTGCTCGGGGAAACGCTGGAGGGGCCGTACCTTCTGGCGGGTAGTGTCTTCGTTTCGTCCGTCGCCCTGCTCCTGCTCGACCGCCACGATCACTTCCATGCCCACGAGCCGCTCGCCCACGTCCACAGCCATCGGCACGACGACGGCCACCATCTCCACGAGCATCCGGGGCTGCCGGCGTCCGAGCGGCACTCGCACTGGCACGAGCATCAGCCGCTGGGGCACGTTCACCCGCACGGCTCGGACCTCCATCACCGACACGGACGGTGAGACGCCGGGCTCATCACACGCAGTGCTGCATGAATCTGCCCTCGACGCCTCGCAGACACCGGGTCAGTTGGTGACGTTGACCAGCGTCATCATCCCTGACTCGGCGTGCTCCAAGACGTGGCAGTGCAGCATCCATGTCCCGCGGTCCTGCGGGACCAGCCCAACGTCCACCGTCTCCTTCGCATGCAGGAGGACGGTATCGCGCCAGAAAGGCTCCTCGACGCGTTCGCCGTTGCGGGCGAGCACCTTGAAGAACTGCCCGTGGATGTGCATCGGGTGCAGCCGGAACGAGTCGTTCGCGAAGCGAAGCTTGCTCCACTCGCCGTACGGCAGGGTTTGCATGTTCCGCGGCCGTGCCCCGTGGTCCGCGTGGTCGTAGGCCTCACCGTTGATCGTCCACTGGATGCCGAACGGGCCGCCCGCGCGTGCGTCGAGCCGATACTCGGCGCGGGTGGCGAGCTCCCGCGTGTTCCCCCACGCGGGCACGTGTGCGCGCGCCGGCGAAGCGAAGTCCGGCGTAGCGACGACCGCGTCGGTCACGACGATCTCGGCGAGGGGGATGGGCTGCTGGGTGAAGCGGTCTACCACCACGACGCGTTGCCCGCCCCGGTTGGCGGCAACGGTGATGTCGAGATCCAGCCGGTTGCCCGGTGCTAACTCGAATCCGACGGGGTCAATCGGCCGCGCCGCGTACATGCCGTCGACGGCGATCACCTTGGCGTCGAGCCCAGAGAGGTCCGGTCTGAAGACGCGACCGTTGGCGACATTCAGCAGCCGGAGCCGGATCCGTTCGCCGGCCTTGACGAAGAGCTGCTCGCGGGTCCGGCCATTCACCGTGACGACGTTGCCCCAGCGGCCGTCGTGGGCGAGGTCGTGGCGGGTGTTGAACTGCGGGAAGATTTCACCCTCCGATGTCAGCAGCCAGTCGTCGAGCACCCACATCACGTCCTGCGAGTAGGGCCGCGGTTCGACATCCTCGACGACGAGCACCCCGAACAGCCCCCGCTCGACCTGCTCGCTGGCTCT
Organism: Deltaproteobacteria bacterium; assembly: GCA_005888095.1. GTDB lineage: Bacteria > Desulfobacterota > Binatia > DP-6 > DP-6 > DP-3. The sequence continues at coordinate 67,617 of VBKF01000140.1, forward strand.
CACGTGGGGATGGAACCAAAACGTCCCAGCATCCTTCGGGGTGAACTCGTAGACGAACGTCTCGCCCGGTTGGACGGCAGGCTGCGTCACGCCCGGTACCCCGTCCATGGCGTTCGGCACACGCACCCCGTGCCAGTGGATCGTCGTGGGTTGAGGAAGCCGGTTGGTCAGCGTCGCCCGGACGGTCTCGCCAAGCCGAACACGAAGCACGGGTCCCGGGACCTGTCCGTTGTAGGCCCACACCTGGAGTGGCCGGCCGTCAAACAGCGTGACGGTGGCCGGGGCGGCCGTCAGCGAAAACTCGCGGGTAACGCCAACGGGAGTGGCATCGGCGGGGTAGGAGCCCGCGAACTCCCGTAGCTCTGGCGAGCTCCTGCACGATACCAGCGCTCCGAAGACGGCCGCGCCGCCGACTGCAACGAGGCAGACGCGCGGAGTTCCGACGGTTCCCATCTGGGGCCGGGGTAGCAGTCGGCGGCTCGAGAGACAAACGTGGCTCCCGACCTGAACCCGCAAGAGGAACGGCGCAGCTGGAACGCCCTCCGCGCCAGCGCCTCACGGGGTCGCGTAGCCCGCGTGCGCATGAGGTCGACGGCGGTTGTGCCAGCGGTGCAGCCCGAGAGCGCGACGGCCAATGTGCTAGTATCGGAATGATCCCAAGCCGACGGGGATGGGTTCACTCTCCGAACGACCTCGGCAACAGCTCGCCCGCCTCCCGCATGGCCGTGATGATCGCGCGCTGCCGCGGTGTCCACGCGCCCCGCATGGCGCGCGCTTCCTGGACGAGCATCCGTTCCTGGTCGTAGTCCTCCTTGGCGACGTGGAAGGTCTTCATGTTCGCCTGGCGACCGCTGTAGTCGAGCGGACGAGGCAGGTCCGGGCCGGTGTAGCGGTACGCCAGGTTGTCGGCATACGCGATCTTGTTGGCGAGCATGTCGAGCGCGGGGACGAGCTCGCGCGGTCGTCCCTCGGCATCGGCGCGCAGGCGGGCGTCGAGCTCGAGGATGCCCGGGATCGAGACCCGCCGGCGCAGCCGGTTCTCGGACACCTTGTACTCGATCCGCTCGACCCGCCGGACGGTCACCCGTGGCCCGAGCCACCGCGCCAGGAGAGGGGCGAAGAAGATCCGCGGCATCAGCATGTTCTCGGCGACAGCGACCATGGCGGCCTGCACCTCATCGGGCGTGCCGGCCTCGCCGTAGACGATGATCCAGGCGCCGCGCTGCATGTCCGCGACGTCGACGAACTTGAGACCGTCGAGGCTGACCGAGCCATAGTGACCCCGCACGACGTGCACGAAGGTGGCCGCCTCGCAGTCCGGGTGTGTCGGGCGGCGGCCCGACCGGCACGGGCAGGGCGACGCGCACGGGCAGAGCGTCATCGAGAAGCCCGCGAGCGACCACGGCGGCACGCGATGCCAGTAGGCCAAGGGCACGCCGATCGCGACCGCCAGGACGAGCGCAGCGAACGCTCCCAGCATGCGCGCGATGGCGGGGCGCGCGAGGCCCATGGCCTCCTATGCGATGTACCTGGGTTGTCGTGTCAAGCGTAGCACGAAGGAGTCAGGACATTCCCGAGTTCCGTTCCGGGTGTCTCCCAATTTGAAGCCTCTCGCGCGCAGCCTACGATAGCGCCCAATGCCCCGCATCGGCCGCAGTGAAAGCCGGCCTGCACGACGCGAGGCCGCAGCGCTGGCGTTGGCTCTCGTGGCCGCCGCCGGGTTCGGTACGGCCAGGCTCGCGTCGGCGCGGAGAATCTGTCGTCCCAGGCTCCAGGTGGTGGGAATTCCGGCAGATGTCGGCACGCGCCCGGCGCGCTGTACCGATGGCGATCCGTTCTGCGATGCCGACGGGGCCGCTGACGCCAAATGTGATTTTCGAGTCCGCCTCTGCTTCGACGGAGGCCCGGGCGAGGAATGTGATCCGGACGACGTGAAGCGCATGAGCATCGTGCCCACTCGGGGGCTCGAGGCGCTTTCCGCGTCGCTCGACGCGCTGAAGGCCGCGATCGTCAACGCGCCGCGTCTGTCGGCCTCATTTCGACGCCGCTACCTGCACGACGACGCCCTTGGACGGGATTCCGTCCACCATCGCAAAGAGCAGGTAGTGTCCGAGCGGCAGCAAGTTCGGGTCAAATTCCTGGTGGGCGATTTGGACGTCTACCAAACATGTCGGCGACGCGCCGCCATCGAACCGTTGCTGGATCGCAGAGGTCGGTCCACTTCACGATTGCGAGGACGTCGGGGACGGGCGTGGGCGCCTCCAGCTAATACGGACCGTCGATGGACCGGAAGGACGGCGCGCACGTCATCAAGGCGCGGGTCGCTCCTCATGCGGCGCGGCCCGTTGACAGGAAATCGCCACACCGGGATGATCGCGCGCGGTGAGGCGGCGAGCGGTCAATATCGCGGCAGCGGTGCTGCTCCTCGGACTCGTGGGGCACGGCCAGTGCGACCACTGCGACGAGCGTCCTCGGCAGTCCTGTCACCAGGCCGGCGGCCATGGCGGGCGTCACGACCAGGCTCCGCGGCCGCGCTCGCCCGGCTGCTCGTGCCCCGCTCACCACGTCTGCGGCGTGCTCCAGGCCCCGCAGATCCTCGTGCCCGCATCGCTCCGCTCCACAACTCGGGCGACGGAGGTGGCCGCCGTCCTCACGCGGAGCGCGGTGATCGACGTCCAGGCGGGCATCCGCGTTCGCCCCGTCGGTCGCGCCTCACCTCCAGCGCATCACGCCCCGCTGTTCATCGCGCATCGCTCCCTGTTGATCTGATCGGTCTCCTCGACTGCCTGTAGAGATGCGCCGTCGGCGGCGTTTTTGCCGCCGGGCGGTGCTCGATTGCTCGTGCGCTTCGCTCCTATTCGGGAGCGAGCGGAGGGTGGAGGAGCCCGCATGAAGTCACGCCTGAACTGGCTTGCGTTCGCGACCACGCTCGTGCTCGTCGGCTGCGCGGCGCACACGGCGTTGGCCCCGCTCGATCCGACTCATCCCGCGAGCCCCGACGCGCCGGAGGCACCGATGCCGGAGCCCGCCATGGTGCTCCATCAGTCCGCGCAGTCGGAGAGTCCTCCATCGCCGCACCAGGGTCACGTGCGCATCGGCGGAGCCATGAATCCGTCCACTGGCCATTCGGAGTACACATGCCCGATGCACGGCGACGTCCGGCAGCCGGGCCCCGGACGCTGCCCGAAGTGCGGGATGACGCTGGTTCCAGCCGACGACGGCGAAGGGGAGGATCAGCGATGAGGGCTGCGAGCGCCGCCCTGCTACTGGTGGCCACTGCCGGCTGCGTGAGGGTTCCCCGCGGCGCGGGCTTCGACGATGTCCAGCGCTCCCTCTCCACGCGGACGTCGGCTCGCGTGAGCTGGAACCAGGGTACGTCCGCGGACGCGGCGGTGGCAGAGCGCGTGCGCGAACTGCTCGCCGCGGAGCTGACGCCCGAGGGCGCCGTGCAGATCGCGCTCTTCAACAACCCGGCCGTGCAGGCCACGTACGAGCGGCTCGGCATCGCGCAGGCGGATTTCGTGCAGGCGGGACTGTT